>AP017647.1:0-180000 GCA_003584625.1 Methanothermobacter sp. MT-2
AACATTCTAATTTATTCTTTAGGGTTTAGAGGAATAAATCAAGTGAGCTTTGTTTGGATTTGTCACTTTCAAATAGGGAGTCCACACTAAATTCAAGTATATTAATTCTTTGCATGAGGTAAGGGTCAATGGGGTATCTTCCAGCGAGTTCCTTTGATATTTCTAAGTATTTGATCACTGAACCTTTAGATACTGTTAGTACAAGGTTTCCGCCACAATTACATTTTCCTGTGAGTGGTATTCTCCTGTATTTCCGGTTACAACGAGTGCATCTCACCTTCTGTTTTGTGAATGCCCTTATGTTACCCATCATATCTGGGAGAAAATGTGAGAGTAAAACACCCTCCACTACTCTTCGCTGATCCACTGCCCTTATCTTTTCTGCAAGTTCGATCTGGGAGTCGACTTTCTCCTTCATTGTAGGTAACAGTTTATATAAGCAGGTTTTTGGTCCTGCGCTGATATTTGAAGTGTCATGGGAGAACATTAGATTTTCATATTGTTGTGGGGTGCCGAGACGTTTTTTAACATTATCAATTAAGCTAGTAACCTTTGATGGTTTCTCATATTTCAATGTTTTTTCGTAAAATTCGAGTGGTAAAAAATGCATTGTATCTATGTTATGTGATTCGTCATCGATTTCCTCTGGGTCTATCCTTGATGATAGGACGAGCGGGGCGTCCATGCTCCCTCCCCTACTACTTGGAAGATATGTTTTAGAGAAGTTTAACAGGGCATCTAGGAGTAATATTATGGCATCTTCGTCACTGTCACAGTTTCGCCTTTTAGCTGAATGGAAGTATGGGTGTGCATAACATGCTGATGCTTCAGTGAATCCTATTATCCTTCCGAGGACTCCTGCGGAGGTGTGGGGTGCAAGTCCAATTATCAGGTGCCCGATGAGATCATCCCTATTTTTGATATTATAAAATCTTTCGAGTTTGTAGAAGTGTTCGAGTAAGTCGTCGACGAATGATGCGACTTTCATGAGATAATCTGCACATTCTCTAGATATTACCACATCTTGGACCTTTAATTCCACTATCTGATCCTCGTCTTTTAGGGGTTTGCCCTGGAAGTCTGCTGTGTAACCTAGCTTTTTCAATTTTTCTATGCTCACACCAATCTCTGAGGGTTTAAAATGTGTGAGTGGTAAATCTGTGGAATCATGTCTTATTGTAGCATCCTTAAATGTGAAAACTTCATTTTTGGCTCTGAGAACGCCCTTTTCTAGCGGTTCTGGGAATTTATCATTGGATATCATCCCCTCGACTCCCTTTATTTCTTCGAGTTTGCGTACTCTCACGCTTTCGGTGGCGTTCTTTAAAAGTTGCATGAGGTTGATGGATCTTTTAGTTGGTTTGCCTATCTCTGTTTTTTCACCACATTGTGGACATTTTGACTGCATGAAACTTATTTTACATTTAGGACATTTCGCGCGGCCTATCTCAACTCTGATATTTCCTTGTTTGGCTGCGTCGATAATGTTACGTCTGCTACCACCATTTTTGCCTATTGGGAATAGTACGTGTGGTGCTGGGCGCATTTTTCTTTCTTTGCTCTTTTCAGGTCTTCCAACGCGGGCTCCAATATATGTAGGGGCTTTTTTCATTATCTTGACGGGCGCCACCTTGTTTATCGCTTTAATGGGGTCTTCGCCATTACTCAATGGTTCTTTAAGGGTGTTTAGGAGGGCGTATGCATCATCGGCTCCTATTATAACCTTGCCCTCTCTAAGTTTGTGCGGCACTCCCAGTATCTCCAGGATCCTTTTTGGGGGTGCTAGGGGTAATTCTAGTTTTCCATTTTCTTTTTTTCCACCTTGGAGCCATTCGTAGAGGTTGTTCAGGTCTTCTATTGAAACGTCATGATAGAAGTAGGTGTAACGTGGATGTAATGGTACATTGTATTCAAGTGAAATCTTGAATGCTTCCTTTGCATCTAATTTTATTTCATTCCAGCGCCCCTTGAAACTTTTAAGGTTTAATGGATCTTCATTGGCATTGTATTTTCTTGAATTTAGGATTGATTGGATCCACCATTCTTCGCACCAGGCAGCTGGCATTAATACATGATTGTTCCTTAAAAATTCTCCAAATGCTACTAACATGTCACCCAAGAATAATATTTCCTCTACTTCTGCTTTGACCTTTTTGGCCTTTTTGACTGTTTCAACTCTTACCACGTCCCCGTTTTTGAGTTTGACTATTGGTCCTTCGATTGTGTCCACTGGGACTACGCAGTTGCCTTTTCCTGGTCTTTCAATTTTCATTTGTGTTCCTACTGCTAGGAATTCGAGTATTTCCATGGTCGCTGGGTTCACGCCCATAGCTGCTAAGCCAGTGTTTCTTGAACGACCGTATCTTAGTCTGAATGCTCCTTTTTCTGATGGGCATCCTAGGACTGGTCTGCCCCCTATTATATCCTCTATATATTTGCTGTCAGCTTTTATGGCGATTTCATCTTTTTTATCGGATTTTAGTGTTTTTGAGAATTTTTCTAGCCAATCCCATCCTTCGAGTTTCAGTTGCTTGGCATATTTAAGTACTTTGGGGGCTTTTTGGATGACTCCTTCCACCATTGCGAGTAGGGCTCCTCCACGGATGTGATTGGTTTCAACACGTTTAAGATCTCTGTGTGAAACTTCTATTTTGTCTGTTGGTTCCCCTGTGATCTCTATTGGGATATTTCGAGCGGCTAACCTCACTTCATCAGGTTTTGGAGAATATTGCAAGTTTGTAACCTCTGATTCATATAATTCCACTTCTTCAACATAACGTTCTATTTCCCTGTCAACAGGCTTGTAACGATCCAAACCTATCTTCATCCTTATATAATCAGCTATTAAAACCGCTAATGCTGATGCTGTCCCACCAGCACTCCTTATAGGCCCTGCAAAATATACTGCAAGATAATTTGATTCATCAAAATTGTTTTTGATAGCCACCTTTGCAATACCTTCTAGGGGCGCTGCCACAACACCTTCTGTTAATATTGCAAGGGCTGTTCTCAGCGCCTGATCCGCAAGCTCCTGTCTTTTCGCCCATAATCTGTCCTCATCTTTTTCATCTATTTTTTGAGAGGCTATCTCAGCAGCTATCTTAAACGCCATCTCCTCTCTACCATACTCTTTTTCGAGGGATTTTATCCGCTGGGCTATACCCTCAGGTCCTACTAGTCCCTCCACCCTCTCTGCAAGATCCTTTGCTAAGGGTATCTCAGGTTCTATTGAAGCATCTAGACCCTTAGCCCTAGCTTTCTTGGCTATATCATAAAGTTTATTTGTTTCCTTCTCCAATTCTCTAAAATACTCCATCATAACTATAACCTTGAAATTTCTCATCTTCGACAAAGTGAACTACCCCTTGCATATTCCCCCGGTTTCGCAAGGGGATCTTACAAAAGATAAAATATATTATACCATGAATGATATAAAAGTCTTATAGACTAATCTATTTGGGTGATCAGCAATGGCTAAAAAGGATAAAAAAACACTTCCACCAAGTGGCGCTGGACTTGTAAGATATTTCGAGGAAGAGACAAAAGGTCCTAAACTCACACCAGAACAAGTAATTGCAATGAGCATAATATTAGCCGTATTCTGCCTACTACTCAGGTTCTCAGGTTAACCATATGGTGATCTGGATGGCTATCCACCCCATCGAATTCAGATACGGCACCCCAGAGATGAAAAGAGTATGGGATTCTGAGAACAAACTCCAAAAAATGCTAGAAGTGGAAGCGGCCATAGCCGAGGCGGAAGCCGAACTAGGAATCATACCAGAGTATGCTGCAAGAGAAATTAAAAGGAAAGCCAACACAAAATATGTGAAACTCGAAAGAGTGAACCAAATCGAGAAAGAGACAAAACATGACATAGCAGCTCTCATAAAAGCACTCGCAGAACAATGTGAAGGCGACGCAGGAGAATATATACACTTTGGAGCCACATCAAACGACATAATAGACACTACAAATTCTCTACTTTTTCAAGAATCCATAAAAATCTTAAAAGAAAAAATCATCAAACTAACAAAACTCTTACTAAAATTGGCGGATGAAAACAAGAAAAGGGTTTGCATTGGCCGAACCCATGGACAACATGCACTACCCACCACATATGGTATGAAATTCGCCCTATGGGCTGATGAAATGCATCGGAACCTTGAAAGATTAAAAGCAGCCCAGGAGAGATTATGTGTGGGTATGATGACGGGAGCTGTAGGCACCACAGCAGCACTAGGTGAAGATGGCTTGAAAGTACATCTAAGAGTATCTGAGATACTCGGCTTGGAACCAGTATTGATATCAAATCAGGTCATCCAAAGGGATAACCATGCCGAATTCATGATGGTGTTGGCTAATATCGCCACTACCCTCGAAAAAATAGCCCTAGAAGTTAGGAATCTCCAAAGGACCGAGATAATGGAAGTTGGGGAGAGATTCGACCCTGAAAAGCAAGTTGGCAGCAGTACAATGCCCCATAAGATGAACCCTATAACTGCAGAGCGTATATGCGGTCTAGCTAGGGTTGTGCGTTCACATGTTATAGTTGCGCTCGAAAATAATCCCCTCTGGCATGAAAGAGACCTTACCAACTCATCCCCAGAACGCATAATATTCCCAGAAGCATGCATACTAACAGATTACCTCCTACAACTAACATTAAAGTTAATAGAAAACCTCGTATTCTTTGATGAAAACATAGAAAAAAACCTCAACCTTACAAATGGTCTTATAATGGCAGAAAGACTAATGGCAGAACTTGCAAAAAAGGGTATGGGCAGACAAACAGCATACCAAATCGTGAGAGAATGCGCAATAGAAGCCAACACAAACAAAAAACCACTAATAGAAGTGGCAGCCAAAAAAAAGGAAATAAAAGAATATTTAAACTATGATGAACTTGAAGATATAATGAACCCATATACATACATAGGATCAGCCATAAAAATAGTTGAAAATGTGCTTAAAAACTCAGAAAAATGGTTCAAAATGAACTAAGATCATCATCCTGATCATATAACATTATTTTTCTTCTTTCACTGGTGGAGTGTATGATCTTAGAAGTAATGAGAGTGATACGACTGTTACAGAACTCAATGCCATGGCCAAACCTGCAAATTCCGGTCTAAATGTTAATCTGAAAGTTGGATAAAGAACACCAGCGGCTACCGGTATAAGAATCATATTATATGCAAAAGCCCAGAAAATATTCCATTTAACGCGTGATACGACCTTACGGGCTAATTGTATGGCCGAAGGAACATCAATAGGATCATCCTTTACTAGTACTATGTCTGCCGCTTCTATTGCAACATCCGTACCGCTTCCAATTGCAATTCCAACATCGGCTGCTGCAAGTGCCGGAGCATCATTTATACCATCACCAACAAATGCAACACCACCATCATCCTGCATCCTAGAAACTAGATTGGCCTTATCCTCAGGTAAAACTTGGGAGAGTACTTTTTCTATCCCTATTTTCTCTGCCACGGTTTGTGCTGTTATAGGATTATCTCCAGTTACCATGATGGTTTCTAAGCCCATTTTCTTCAAGGCCTCTATGGCTTTCTGGGAATTTTCTTTTATTTTATCCGCGACTCCAATAATTCCCAGAAGTTCATCGTCCCTACCAACCAATACTATGGTCTTGCCCTCCCTTTGTAACTTCAGGATCACATCCTCAGCATCAGCTAATGGTATATTATTCTCCTCGAAAAATTGTATATTACCTAATAGGATCTTATGGGAGTTTAAATATCCTATCAGACCCTTTCCAGGGATTGATTTAAGTTCATGGATTTTATTGTAGGGTATTTTCTCCATTTTTGCCCTTGAAGTTATGGCTTTTGCTATGGGATGTCTTGAATTGGATTCTATAGTAGCGGCTGCTTGAAGAATGTCCATTTCATTGCTTTTGATGGGTATTATATCGGTCAAGTATGGTTTACCCTCGGTGAGTGTCCCTGTTTTGTCAAAAAGCACGGCCTTTATCTTTTCAGAAACTTCTAGTATTTCGCCTTTTTTGATTAGAATACCGAGTTCAGCGCCTCTACCTATACCCACAGTAACAGCTGTTGGTGTTGCAAGTCCCAGGGCACATGGACATGCCACTACCAATGTGGATATGAGAACAGTTAATGAAAACAGCAAGCCCATACCTTCAAGGTACCAGAATATAAAAGCCGCGAATGCAATTATAAGAACCATGGGTATAAAATAGGACACTGCCCTGTCAGCTATCCTTTCTAAAGGGGGTTTAGATCCCTGGACTTCTTCAACCAATTTTATGATCCTTGATAGGAACGTTTCCTCTCCTATGTGGGTTGTGCGGATTTTTAGGAGGCCATCTGTGTTTATCGTCCCTGCCACGACACTTTTCCCTTTATCTTTAAAGACTGGGAGTGGTTCGCCTGTTATCATTGATTCATCAATGTGTGCCTTACCATCAATGATAACACCATCCACAGGTATTCTATCCCCAGTTTTGACAATTAGTATATCATCTTTTCTGACGGTTTCCACTGGTACTTCCATTTCCTTACCGTTCTTGAGTATGGTTGCGGTGTCTGGTTGAAGTTCCATTAATTTTTTAATGGCATCTGAAGTTTTACCCTTGGCCCTTGCCTCAAGATATCTTCCAAGTGTTAAGAAAGCTGCTAACATTAATGCGGTCTCATAGAACATGAACTTAGAGGATAGAATATTAAATGTGCTTAATAGACTGGAGGTGAATGCGACTCCAATCCCCATAGAATACATAACATCCATGTTGAGCGTTTTGGCTTGAAGTGAACGTATAGCAGCGCTGAATATAGGATAACTCACGTATAAAAATGGTAAAATTGATATAAGGAACATTAAATATCCCATGTATGGGAATTCTATGTTAAGGTACATGAGTATCATCAGCGGAATCGACACCCCTAAACCCACAATTATCCTCTTCTTTTTGGATCTAAGATCCTCAGAAAGCTTTTCATCAACTAATTCCCCCTCAACACCTAGAAATTCATATCCTAGATCCTCTATAGCTTTTCTGATGTCTTCTATGGATATTATATCCTTATTATATTCTATGTATGCTGTTTCAGCCCCTAGGTTTACTGTGGCATTTACTATACCTTCAAGCTGTCCTAATCTTGATTCTATGGTCTTGGCGCACATTGCACATGTCATGCCACCTATCTTGACACTCACCTTATCATTTAAAACCTGATACCCTGTCTCTACTATTACTTTTTCTATGTCCTTAATCCCAATCTTCTTGGGATCATATTCTATACTGGCCTTTGCTGTTGCAAAATTTACACTGGCGTCTTTCACACCATCGAGTTGGTTGAGCGCATCTTCTATCCTTAAAGCACACCCTGCGCAGCTCATCCCACCTATTCTAATATTTGTTTTCATGATCTTCATCCTAGAATATTCTTGATTATTTCACCATTCTTTACTACGAGGAGTATGTTTTCAGGGTTAGCGAGGCTTTTTATATCTTCAAGGGGGTTTTCTTTTACCACGATAATATCCGCAAACTTACCTTTATCAAGACTTCCTATCTTATCATCCCATCCAATACATTCAGCAGCATTTAATGTGGCGGATTTTATGGCCTCTGAGGGTTCCATTCCAATATCACATAAGTATGAAAGTTCTCTGAGATTTTGGCCATGTTCCATAACCCCAGAATCTGTACCCATAATTAATGGGACACCTTCCTGGTATGCGACTTCTATGTTTTCTTTGTGAACCTTTGCAATTTCCAGTGCATCTTTTCTGCTGTAACTAGGAAGTTCGCCTTTCTTTGCTTTCTTGGCAAGTTCTGCTGTCACAAGGAGCGTTGGCACTAAATAAACTTTCTTATCCCTCATTTCAGCCGCTGTTTTTCTGTTAATATATGTTCCATGCTCTATCGAATCTATACCGGCTTTTATACAATTTTTTATACCTTCAAGTCCATGTGCATGTGCCATGGTCTTTTTACCCTTAGAACGGGCCTCTGCTACTATAACCTTTAATTCTTTTTTGGTGAATTGGATATTATCAGGTTTATCATTGGCACTCATCACACCTCCGGTGGCCATGATCTTTATAACATCTGCACCAGCTCTTAAAACTTCCCTAGCTTTTTTCCTCACTTCAGCTGTACCATCACATATGCCGTTAGGCAATCCAGGATATTTAAGTTCAATATTTAATCCTGACTTCATGTGAAAATCGAAATGACCACCTGTTATCGAAAGTGGAGTCACGCTTATCTGTATTCTAGGAGCGGGTATTACACCATTTTGGGAGGCGAGTTTAACCCCGAAATCCGCCATCCCAGCATCTCTTATTGTGGTTATCCCTGCATCGAGGGTTCTGCGCATATTATCTATAGCATTATAAAAATAGAGGGATAATGGAGTTTCTATCCTATCCTCTAATTTAAAGCCCCTTTCCATGATATGTACATGGGCATCTATAAAGCCGGGGAGTATGAAATAATCATTTGCATCAATAATATTAAACTCATCTTTTCGTTGATGTGAAATGGACTCTATTATATTCCCCTTTATCAAAACTGAACCTCTATAATGATCATTCGCCCTTAAATCTATTATCTCACCATTTATTACTAATTTTTCCATGAAGACACCCTAGTTTATAATCTATGTATTATTTTAGCTTCCGTTGTGTAAAATCTTATGGGTGCATGATTCTGTAGATATTGAGTATTTTCTTCTAAATTACTATTGCTAAACCCTCACACAGTGAGTGGAATACAGCAGAATGCATAATATAACATGTCTGAAAATAGCCACTTTTGCATATTCACAATTCTTCATGGGAAGCACTTAGCCCAGCTCTCCTAAATCTTACAAGTTGTTTAGTATCCAAAAAAATATATATAGGGTGGGTTTAGATCCCCACACACTTATTGTTTTCGTACGGAGATCAATCCCCCAAGAACTAGGAGAATAGATATTACCATCCCCTCCAATGGCAAGCCTGTGCTTTCCATTTCAACAGTCCCAGTAGTGGCTGTTGCGTTAGTAAAATTCGAACTTCCTTGAATATTTACCAAAGTTTGAACGATTTCATGATCTGCGGCAGTGACTGTGGCAATACCCGCACCCTCATCAGCCCTTAAAATTGTGGTTGCCATACCATTGACCCAAGGAACAATCACTGACTTACTACCCAGATTTCCCAAGTTAGTGGTGAAAATCACCTTAGGTCCGCTGAAAAACAATTCAACGTCTGCACTATGATCACCACCTGCTGCATCATAGTAAACGTCAGCAGTGATGATTGAACTTTCACCAACATTTATGGTGGATGGGTTGGCTCTAATATTCAGAACCAGCCATGGATAATAATCTAAAGTTCCATTACCCACGAAGAATTTACTGGCATCTGGGCTATTGGTACCATACCAGTTGTACCTGGCATTTGTATTACTGTTTTCTAGTTGATGAAAGAGCTTGTCCAGATCGTCTCGTATGGGTTTTAGGATGGGCTCCAGTTCTGGATGTTTCTTGATGGCATCGTCGAGGGGTTTAAGCATTTCATCGATGCTGGGTCCGAAGTTGGAAAATAAAAAGTTCTGGATATAAGAGTCATAGTTGACTATACGATTGTATTTTATTGTTCCATTCGCTGAACAAATTACAATACCTATCCCTGAACCATGGCCTTCCAGGTTATTCCCATAAATTTTAGTGGTATTAAAACCAGCAGCTACCATTGAAACATCATTAGCTCCATGCACTCCATTTATTGTGTTGTAAATCATGTTCAGATGATCCATTGCCGTACCTACAATACCCGCAGCTATGCTAGGAGAATTAATATCTGAAACGTTGTTATTTTTCAAAGTCGCATTATATAACAAGCCTAAACCTAACATAGCGACTGATGCGTTGGCTTTACCGATACTGGAAATTTGGTTATCTTCTAGCCTTAAATCTCCTAAAGCAACAGCTACTATTCCAACTGCTTGCTGCCCAGCTACTATATCAGATATCATATTTTTAGAAATCATAACTGTTCCATTTCCTACTATGGCGGCTTCAAGTGAATAAACTGAACTGTTGGTCGACCCTTCTAAAAAGGAGATTTCATTTCCGGAAATCAGGACAGTATTACTGTTACTTACCAATTCCATTCCTATAATGGCGCTGAAGGCGCTGATACCGCTGATAATATTCTCATTGACTATTAAATTGGTGACATTGGCCACTTCTGGATTTCCACCAGCACCTTTACTCTTTCCCAGCTGCAATCCAAATACGGCGCCAGTAGGCGCGCTTATATTGGATAAAGTGTTTCCAGTGAAATTGAAGTCTGTTAAACTCCCATTTGTAGAAATAGTAACTCCATTTACGATTCCTTCACCAATCAAGTTAACTATGTAATTCCCAGAAACAGTGAAGAAACCATGAGAAAGGTTGCCCAGTATACCGTTTTCGGTCTGACCAGATATTATATTATCCAGAAGTGTAATGTTACCCCTTGAAACAATGATTCCTGTTTTACCACCGTTAATTTGATTGTTTTTAACGATACAATTATCTGCACTTATATTAACTCCGATACCATTCTGTGGGTTGTTTATTATGAAGCCATCTATGATACTGCCACTGCCATCACCAGTAATATCATTTACTATGGTGAATCCTGTGTTGTTTGGCTTTACTTCCACTTCATCGCCTGTATTGGCTTGTATGGTGAGTTTTTTATTTACTATAACATCTTCAGGGTAGGTTCCGTTGTGTACATTGATCACGTCACCGTCAAGTGTATTAGCATTATCAATTGCTGATTGAATGGTAGTGTAAATCTGATCAGAACCCACCTCCCATTGGGTTGCTGATACGCTGCCGATACTTAAAAACAAAACAGCAACCAAAATTAAACTTTTAAAAAATTCCAATTTTCTTTTCAAATTCCTTACCACCCAAATAATTAACAACATCCTAGTTATATGGTAACATTTCTTATTTAATGTTTTGGGACGGTAAAACTCAGAGGACATATTAAGGTGGATCGGTTTTCTAGCATAAGATTAATTTATGAGTAATGATTTCATTGACATGAATTCATCTCTTCCATCTAAAACCATGATTTTACTGTCATCTTTTCCAAAAAAAGTGGAATGCACACATTTCGTCAAATTATTTTATGATCAATAAATAAACCAGTTAGAACCTATTAAAGAATCTTAATGATACCTGCATAACCATCGACCTCAATTTCCATGGATTCTCTGATAACCTTCATAACATCCTCTTCTGGTTTATCAACTAGGGGTATGCCCGCAATTATGGCCCCGGTAGCTATTATAGGTTCTGCTTCCATGCAAATGATAGCCGCTGGTGCTTTTTTGTTCTTAGTTAACTGGTAGATCACATAGGATCCTACAGTTGACCCTTTCCCCCCAGGGATTATAAGAACCTTGTCTTTGATGCTTTTACCCTTAAGCGGGTGTCTAGAATCAACAATGATCCCTGTTTTAGGATCAACTCCCCCAAGAAAGCTCAAAGGTTCGCTTGATAATAATGCCTTTCCCCGGGCTTTGCCCTCTGACAAAACTCTACATTTTATCTCCATTTTATCATCTTCTAAATCGATTTTTTCATTATCTCCCTCAGCACCGCTGTTGCATAGCACCCTTTTGGTATTGAAAACTCTACTAATATCCCCTCATCGGTCGCCTGGACTGAAGTATCCCATACCCTGAATCTTATCGGCCTACGTATACCATGACTGCCTAAACGGGGCATTTTCTCGCATTTGAAAAGATCTAAGGTTATCCCCTCCTCTTTGAGTATCCTTTTTTCGATTTCACCAACCTTTCCTGTTGCAAGCGGCACTTTGCTACCATATAATGGTGCTGTTGGATGGGCCTCGAACCTTTTTATCATTTCATCCAATTTCCCAGTGTTTATGATGTGTTGTTGGTTGTCAACTAGGATATCTCCTTCTATATACTTGTTGATACCGAATTTTGCACGTTCACTCACAACCTTGTTAAAGAGATAGGATTGGTATGCGTGGACGAACATTCTCTTCAGGGGCTTTGGTAGTGTTTCTATTACACGAACATAGGATTTTTCCGAAATTCCTTTTCTTTCCTCTTTTATAAGTCTTTTGAGCATCATACGTTCATATCTCATGCTGGGTGGCATCAGTTCATAGGCTTCTTCCAGTTTACACTCATCGTATGCTCTTCTCGCCTTTTTTATATTTTCTGGTTCATCCTCATAAGGGCGGCCAATATACAAATCCACAGCCCCCTTAAGGTCTCCAAGTACTATGGCCTTGCCTACAAGGTGCGTGTTGGCTCTTGGAGCGCCAAATCGTTGCCAACCATAATAATTAGGCACTCCAATCTTTGATAATTGTTGGAGTGTGTTCTCAGCTTCTTCTTTTGCACTTGGTTTCACGTCCCTTATTGTTATGCGGAATCTGTTACCAATTAGTTGTCCCATCCTCAACTTTTTTTCGTGTCTGGTTATCTTAAGGAATTTAACATTGTATAATCGTTCATCTAATCCCTTGATTTCCTCTGGTTCGATGTTACTTATGCATATCCATTGTCTTGTAACTGCTGCTTTGTCTTTCATCCCGGCGAATCCCATCCTCCAACGTGGCAAACCTAAATCCCTTGCAATATCTAATAGAACGTCTAAGGTTGTTCTATTCTTTTTTTCCATCCAAATCCACACATTAGGCCCTTTACCGGTTGGTTTGATAAGTGGGATTTCTTCCACATAAAAATCTTCAAGTTTTACTCTGATCTTACCTCCAGTACCTTCACCTTCTGTTACGTAAGTTTCTGCGTTTAACATTTATCTCCCATCTAACCCAGCTTTTTTTTTTGAATGAGATTAATCTTCCCAGATATTAAACTCTAATGAAAAAAATTAGACGATTTTATGAACTTCAAGTGACCATAACACTAGATAACATTAAATAGTTCATTTTGAAAAATCTAACCTCAAATATAAAAATGGGGAGAATATCTGTTCCATGAACCGTTGGTTCTGTTATATACGACCAGAACCGCCACAAATAGGGCAAATTTCTGTTATCAACGTTCCGTTCTCATCATTATATCCTATGTACCCTTTTCCGCCACAAGTAGGACATATTTGCCTTGAGTTGAACTGTTACCCTGGTCTGGGCTAGACGCCCGACTTGAACCGCTCCCCTGGTCCTGCACTTGAACTGCACTATTCCCTGGTCCGCCGCTATCATTTAATGAAATATTTTTATCTGCGCTTTTATTATCTGTGATGTTGTTTTGACCATTCATTTGGAAAAACGCACATCCAACAGCTAAAATTACCAATCCAATGGTCAAATATTCTTTTTTCATTCAGATCCCCTTCTTTTCTGGAATTAAACATGATCTTTATGCTTTCTAGTGAACTAATCTCATCTTAGCGAGTGGAGATTGTTCTGCTTCCTAGAGGAGGGCTTACCCTTCTTCACCAATATTTAAGGGGGTTCATAAAGGGCAGCTGGCCACTCTCTCCACAAGCATTTAAGACTGTCCCATCACTCAAACCCTATATTATGGATGTATATTATATAAAGCTATTAGCATATAAAGCTATTAGCCGCACTAAACCCCCCTTGTTATATCCCTTCCCTTTTTCTGAAGGAAGGCTTAGCACCAATGATATAGTTAAATATTTCTCTATACATTCCTCTTGTAGCCCTGCTCCTTAACGAGAGGAGTATGGGATCCAAGACTGGTCGAAAAGGGGTTCCATAAGTGCGAAGCCAAGGTTGAACTTCTCAACTCTGTAAGCTTCCATGTTGGGAAGCCCCAAAGGTAAGCCTTGGAGGGGGAGGTCACATTCCCCATTGTAAGAAAGAATTGTGCAATCTCTATGGGAGTTTTAGGATCAGCACATTTCAACGTGTCATGTGCAAAGGTGAACTACTCCCTGTTTATGTAAGAAGTTTTTTTGCTTCATTTATGAGAGCATCCTAGCGGGTTTTCTCAACCTTGGACAGAAGTACCCCTAGATGTCCCCGGGCGTAACTTCAAGACCACCCCCCAGGACCTATCTGTTGGTACAATGTTTATGGGAATATTATATAAACTATCTCTTCTCTGTTATATCCCCCCACCTTTTAGGGGGGGTTTAACAGTAACAAAAAGGTTAATTTTAAGTTTCGAGAAAATAATCGAGATTCATATGGAAAATTTTATATAGCACCTCTTTTAGATTTTTGATATCATATTTCCAGAGGGGAGATGAAAAAATGAAAAAGTTTTTATTATTCCTCATAATATCCTTTATCTTTATTAATTGCGCACATGGCGCTAATCTTTCATACAATGAGATATCAGTAGCTTCGAAAGTAATTGAAGATTATACATCATCTAATGGTAAAATACCCACAGGAATAATCTTGAATAATAAGAGCATCTCCATGGACACTTACTTATATGGCGCGGCCACCACAACAATAAACTTGAACACTAACAAAAAAACGAATATAACCATCAAGGATTATAATCCGCCAACAAACCCCCCGAGTAATACAGCAACTGGAAAACTCACAAAAACAACATACCTACAGGTAGCGCAGAACATCAAAAAATACATGGAAACCAATGGAAGATCACCCAGCTATGCCACCACAACAATAGGAAAAATAAACTATCCAAGCCTGATCTACACCTACGCCAAAATAATAAACTTCTACAAGACCAACGGAAGACTACCAAACTCTATAACAGTTACTGCAATTTCAAGTTTAGAAAACACAACAAATAACGGTGGTGTGGTTATAGGTAGGACAGATTGTGGTGTGGTTGTGCGCGAAGGCCCCTATGGTAATCCTAATTCCTCTGATAAAGTGGCTTTTATAGTGGGTGTGCACCCTCGGGAGTCACAAGCTCATAATGCTATTGTTGAAGCTATAAAGGCTCAAAACCAGACTCTTAAGAAATGCTACTATATTTACAGGATAAATGTTACGAAGTATGCTTCTGATTATGAAAAAGGGAGAACTAATGGCGAATTATTAGCCAGCCAATATGCAGTTCCTGACATAAAAAAGATGCTGCCAAACCTTGTGATTGACGTTCACTCCAACAAGGGAGGATATTCTGAAAAAAACTTTTTATTCGTCCCCTATAATTCCACAGAAGCCAATGAAATAGCTAATATGATAACAAGTAAAACAAGTTGGTTAACAATTTACACACCCCCAACATCAACCAGCGCCGAGTATGTTACCATACCTTTAATAAAAGCAGGCATACCTGCAATTATATATGAAACATATGCATACGATCCATACACCCAAATACTACAAAGAGCCACAGAAATTCTTTCAATAATAGATAACCTAATCCTTTAACCCCCCCCAATTTTCTTTTTGATAATCCCTGAAAAAAATGACTTGTTAAACTAATAGAAGAAAGGTTCATTGTCTAAAAAATGTTTTTCCTTTTATCGTCTGTCAACTATCCTCTTTGGCCTTCCTTTTATCTTGTAAAATTCTAGTGCACCTGGACTCTTAAATTTGAATAGTATCTCGAATGTTCCATCTAGGTAGGTGTGGTATAGTTCTTTTTTTTCTTTGAAAAATTTTCTGAGGAAATTCTCTTTTATAAGCTCCTTGTCACATTTTTTAAGTTCTTTGCATTCAAGTGATACTTGCATTGTAACGGATCCCTCATCCTCGTCTCCGTATAAGAATGCCTCATACTCTCCTGTCAGATATTCCATGTTTTCCCTTTGGAACACCGCTGCTTCAACATCAACCCTATTAAATGGGTGTCCAGATACCCATACAGTCTCAGCTTCTCTTTCAGGGCTCATTATACGCATATGAGTCCTTCCACATTTACATTCATCCCTTGAAAGCACAACTGTAGTGTCTTCAGTGTCATAATTTAAAAGTAGAATTCCAGTCTTCTTCCCTACTGGGAGAAGTGTTGTGAGAACTATGCGACCGCATTCACCATCATCGACAAAATCTTCGAGGTGCGGATCATAAACGTCAAGGTGGACAAGATCCTCTGGAACATGTAACCCGGCCTTCTCCACGCATTCTCCACACATTGTACCCTCAGTACTACCATATGTATTGAATATATCCACATCCCAAATCTCTTCTAGGTATTCTCTTGCTTCTGGCGCGAAACTTTCACCACCAACTACTAGCCTTTCTATGCTGGATTCTTTAGGGTTGAGGCCATGATCCTCCATCCTCCTCGCAAGCCTTAAAAGTTTGAATATACTTGCAACAATGCTGGTAGGTTTATAATTTTCTATTATACGCACTGGGAATGTGCATTTACCTTCTGGGATTATTGTCATGCCAATCTTGTGCGCCGCAAGAGTCATTGTATTAGCACCTATATTCATACCATATGATGCGCAGATGACAACCCTATCCCTTGAATCAAAGCCTTGGGATACAAATGCCCTCGCATATTTTTCTGCATAACGTTGCCAGTCATCCCAGGTTAAAAAGAAGGATTTTGGACGTCCACTTGTACCGCTTGTCTCATGTATTGTGAAGATATCCTCCCATGATGTGGCCTTGAACTCGAAGCTTTCAGTTTCTGGGGGTTGGTTCTCCCTTACGGTTCCCCCATTTATAATTGGTAATTCCCTTAAATCTTCATGGGATCTTATATCCGAAGGTTTTATTTTATTTTTCTGGAACCATTTAGTGTAGAATGGGACATTTTCATATGCATATTTAATGGTATAACGGATGCGTTCTTCTACTAGTGCATCAATGTCTTCACGATCCATTGTTTCAATTTCTGGGTTGAAATAGGATACCATGGAAATCACATATTGTATTTTAAATGGGTATGCCCTGACCGGGATTTGAACCCGGGTGATAGGATCCGCAGTCCTACGTGATATCCGCTACACTATCAGGGCCCTATAGATGATATTGTATATTGATTATTAATATTCTTTTCCTCACACAAAAAAAGGAGATTTAATATGCGAAAATTTTCATAATTGTAATCCCAAGTTTATATATTCATGAAATGTCACAGAAGCACCCCCCAAAATTAGATGTAGGAGGATACAATTACCCACAAAAAGAATGATTTGTCAGAAATTGGAAGTAATTTTATCATTTTTTTCCGATTTTATGCAAGTAATATTCATCCAATTTAAAGGTAAACTTTATATACTTGTTTTGTTTTATAAAGGGCTACATGGTGTTAACATGAAAAAAGCATTGTATCTGACTGTTTTCATAACAAGCCTTTTAATACTTATCAGCAACGCCTCAGCAGCCCAATTATCATACAACGAAATCTCAAACGCCTCAAAAATAATAACAGACCAAGCCTCAAAAACAGGCCAAATACCATCCCAAATCACAGTAAACAACAAAAACATCACCCTAGACGACTACCTATACGCCGCAAGCACCACCACAATAAACCTAAACACCAACAAAAAAACAAACATAAGCACCAACAACTACAAACCACCAACAAACCCCCCAAACAACACAGCAACCGGAAAACTCACAAAAACAACATACCTACAGGTAGCACAAAACATCAAAAAATACATGGAAACCAATGGAAGATCACCCAGCTATGCCACCACAACAATAGGGAAAATAAGCTATCCAAGCCTGATCTACACCTATGCCAAGATAATAAACTTCTACAACACCAACGGAAGACTACCAAATTCTGTAACGGTAAAAGGTGTGAAAATTGCAAATGTTCCTGAACCAGACACGTCATTCCAGTTATCCTATAATGAAATATCCCTAGCCTCACAGACAATAACAGATCACATAACTCAGAATGGTAAAATACCTCCCCAGATAACAATAAGCAACAAAAATGTTACACTGGATGACTATCTGTATGCCGCGGCTGCCACAGCAGTAAATTTGAATGCTAGCAAGAAAACAAACATACCCATCAACAATTACAAACCGCCAATGGATCCCTTGACAAGTACAGAAATTGGAACGCTCACAAAAACTGAATATTTACAGGTGGCAGAGAACATCAAAAAATACATGGAAACCAATGGAAGATCGCCCAGCTATGCCACCACAACAATAGGGAAAATAAGCTATCCAAGCCTGATCTACACCTATGCCAAGATAATAAACTTCTACAACACCAACGGAAGACTACCAAACTATGTAACAGTAACAAATGTGGATTTGGAGTCTCCAATGGCGCATGGTGGAATATGGGTTCACGCTTCCATGATGGATAAAGTTAATTTCACCACTCTCAAAAATAAAGGTATAACAGACATATTTTTAGAACAACAGGCTTTTACCAGAGCGGAATATAGCACAAAACTTTTAAAGTTTCTCCAAGACGCTTCAAATGCAGGTCTCCGTGTGAATGCATGGGTAATTTGCCTCCAGGAAAATGGTACGTGGCTTGATCCAGGAAATGAAAGCAACATTGAAAAACTGATAAACAGAGTCCAAAACCTTATGAATTTTCCTGGAGTCAGTGGCATCCACCTTGACTATATTCGTTATCCAGGAACCGCTTATAACGTTCCAAATGCAACAAATATAATAACAGGAGTGGTTCAGAGAATATATGAAACCGTGAAAAGTGTGAATCCAACATTTCTAGTATCAGCAGCGCTAATGCCAGAAATGCAAGGAAATGCTTATTATTATGGTCAGGATTATGGTCAGCTTGCAAGGTACCTTGATGTTTTGATACCAATGGCTTACAAGGGTAATTATAATATGACAACGGATTGGATAATGGCAGTGACAAGGTATGTGAAAGATAACTGTGGTGGCAAGGAAGTGTGGACAGGCTTGCAAACCTATAAATCAGATTCTGATACAAATCCGATTCCTAAGGCAGAGCTTGAATCTGATATAATGGCTGCCTTAAATGGTGGAGCAACTGGTTACGTGCTTTTCAAGTATGGTCTCATTGACAGCGCATTTTGGGATGGGAACCCATATCGTCTACCAAATTAAAATTTCCCCCCAATTTATTTTTTGAAGTATGGGTGTCTATTTTTTATTGTTTCAATGAATAGTTTGCGGAGTTTTTCTAGGCTATCTTCTTGAAGCGCCTTTCTAATGTCGATGAGGTTGTCATTTCTCAATAGGCAAGGCTTTAATTTGCCTTCTGGGGTTACTCTCATCCTTGTACAGTTTGCGCAAAAGCGGGTGTTGTCCATTGGTTTCACGATTTCGATTTCCCCACCATTAATATAATATTTCTTTCTATCTTGCATAAATCTCCTTATTTTCACCTTATCAGCTATTTTGGCAAGTTTTTCTTCGATTTCGGCGAGGTTGTAATGGTATTTTTCAAAGCCGTTGTCTGGGCATTGTTCAGTGCTTAAAAGTTCGATGAGTTGTAGTATGACTCCTTGTTGATTGCAGAATTTGAACATGTCCCAGATTTCATGGGAATTTATACCCTCCATGAGCACCATGTTAACCTTGATTGGGTATAAACCTGCTTTAACAGCAGCCCTTATACCATTTTTAACATTTTCTAGCTGATTTTTACCTGTTATGAACTTGTATGTGGTGGGGTCAAGTGTATCAAGGCTTATGTTAACTCTGTCAAGGCCTGCTTTTTTGAGTTGGAAGCTATATTTGTCAAGTAGGGTGCCGTTGGTTGTGATTGCTATGTCTTTGAATCCTATGGTGTTGATTTTTTCTATTATTTTGATTATGTCATTGCGGAGTAGTGGTTCGCCGCCTGATAATCTTATTTTTGTTATGCCTAATTCGGATGCGACTTTGCATATTTTTTCTATTTCATCTGGTGTCATTTCCTGTGAACTGGGGATTATACCATCTTTATGGCAATATAAACAGTTTAGGTTACATTTTGTGGTTACCGAGATTCTTAATGATGTGACTGGTCTGTTGTAATCGTCGTAGATTTTCATTTTTCTCCTCTTATTATGATTTCTATTTTGTTGATTTTAGTTTCTTTTCTTTGGAGGGATTTAACCATTCCAGTGATGGTTTTTGATAGGATTTCTTGGACGAATGGGTTGAGTGGTATTGGATGGCCATTTATGCGTAACATTGCTTTTTTGAATTGGCTTTTGCAGTTTATATCATCTGCATCTCCTTTAATTTTGGCCTTCGCAAATTCTTCGCAGGATTCAAATCCGCATTTTCCACAGTTTAGGTCTAGTAGGAGGCCGTAGGTTCTTTTTTCTATTATTTGGAGGAGTTTTTCGAATTCTTCTTCTTTGAGGGAGAATGGGTCTACTTTTTTTATAGTGAATTCGTTTTTTATGGAGGTTGATATGTTGGCGAATTTCAGTTTTTTGAATCCTTCTATTATTAGGAAGTCTATTTCTTGTATGAATGGTATGGTTGATATTATCCATTTTATGTCTTTTTCTGTTGGGGAGAGGAAGAAGGTTTCTTTTCCAGTTCCTGTGATTATTTTCGCCCCTGCTTTCTTGTGTCTTTCTGTGTCTTTACCTGGAAAGTCGAAGCTATGGCTGTGTTTTATTGTGCCAACCTTGTGGCCTTTGTCTGTTAATGCTTTTATTAGTCTTGTTACGAGTGTTGTTTTACCAGTGTCCTTTGTACCTATCACGCTAAGTATCTTCATATGGTCACCAAGACAAAGGTTTATTTTTAGATAATGATAAATTTTCTCCATAAAATAAATTTTTTAAGGATGTCTATGAAGGGGAAAGTAGAGTTTATCTTAGATGGTCAAAGGATTGAAGTTGATGAGGGTAAAAGTATATTGGAGGCCGCCCTCGAAAACGGCGTATACATACCGCATCTTTGTTTCAGGCCGGGTTTGGATGCCTTCGGCGCCTGTAGATTGTGTCTGGTTGAAACAGCTGATGGTAGGCTTGTAACTGCATGCGAGACTCTAGTAGAAGATGGTATGAGGGTGATATCCGATTCTCAGAGGCTTAATGGGATTAGGAGGGTTATAGCTTCATTGTTGATAAGTGAACATGTGGGGGATTGTCTTAGATGTCCTAGCTCTGGAGAATGTAAATTACAGGAGGTGTCCTCTTATCTTGGCATCAGTGATGAGGATTTGATGGGGCTGAGGGAACTTAAAATTGATGATTCAATTGATGATTCTAACCCGTTCTTTATAAAGGATAATGGGAAGTGCGTGCTCTGCGGCTTATGCATCCAATCTTGTGATATTATAGGCGTTAATGCGATAGATTTCACATTTAGAGGTGCTAAGACCAAGATTGGCACATTTATGGACAAACCCTTGATGGATTCCATCTGCGTATCTTGTGGTGAATGTGTTGAAACATGTCCTGTCGGCGCCCTTATAAGCAGGTTAGAGAAGCCATCAAGGGAAGTCAAAAGCGTGTGTCCATATTGTGGTGTGGGCTGTGGGATTTATCTCGGAATCAAGGGTAATAGGATAGTTAGCGCAAGGGGAGACCCTAAAAATCCGGTTAATTATGGAAAACTTTGTGTTAAGGGGAGGTTCGCCTTAGACTTCGTGAACAGCGAAGAAAGACTAGAAAAACCACTCATAAAACAAAATGGTAGTTTCAAAGAGGTTGGGTGGGATGAAGCCATTTCATTCATAGCAGATAAACTTTCAAAGTATGATGGGGATGAATTCGCGGCTATAGCCTCCGCGAAGTGTACTAATGAAGAAAATTATCTGCTACAAAAATTTACTAGAGTTGTGATGAACTCCAATAATATTGATCATTGTGCAAGGCTCTGTCACGCCCCATCCCTCGTGGCGCTCAGCAAAACCCTCGGCAGCGGCGCCATGACCAATTCAATCAACGAACTTAAAAATGCTGATTGTATCTTCGCAATAGGAACCAACACAACAGAAACACACCCCATAATCGCATATAAAGTTATAGAAGCCGTTAAAAACGGTTCAAAACTTATAGTGGCCAATCCTACAAGGATAGAGCTTGTAAGACATGCTGATGTTTACCTTAGGAATAAACCCGGCACTGATGTGCCTTTAATCTTGGGAATGTGCAAGATCATATTAGAGGAGGATCTTATAGACCATGATTTCATAAAAGAAAAAACTGAAGGTTCCGAATCTTTCATAGAATATCTTCGTAGTCTTAGATTAGATGAGATAGAATCTATAACGGGTGTGCCCCGAGAGGATATTAGGAGGGCTGCTATACTCTATGCCTCTTCTCCCAACTCGTCGATAATCTATGCCATGGGTATAACACAACATATCAATGGAACTGATAATGTCTTTGCACTTAGCAATCTTGCACTTTTAACAAGCAACCTTGGAAGAGCCCATACAGGTGTTAATCCATTAAGAGGACAGAATAATGTCCAAGGATCCTCAGATATGGGCGCATTACCCAATTTATATCCAGGATACCAACCGCTTGAAGATGCGAAGGAAAAATTTGAAACAAAATGGAAGTGTAAACTACCCAAAGAAAATGGGCTGACGTTACCTGAAATATTTGAAAATATACTCAAAGGTAAAGTAAAAGCATTGTATATAATGGGCGAAAATCCCATTTTAAGCGAACCAGACATAGAGAATGTGGAAAAAGCCCTTAAAAGCCTTGAATTTTTAATCGTGCAGGATATATTCCCAACTGAAACTTCAAAGTTTGCAGATGTTATTCTACCGGCTTGTTCATTCGCAGAAAAAGATGGTACATTCACAAACACTGAACGAAGAGTCCAAATGATAAGATCTGCTGTTAAACCACCAGGATATGCCAAACCAGACTGGTGGATCATATGCAAGATAGCAGAAAAAATGGGAGCCTCAGGTTTTGAATTTGAAAACCCCCAGGAAATTTTTGAGGAGATAAGGGAACTTGTACCATCTTATAGTGGCATATCATATGAAAGGTTAGAAAGTGGGGGAATACAATGGCCATGTAGAAGTACAGAGGATCCTGGGACGGTCTATCTTTATAAGGATAGTTTTGCGAGGGAAAATGGTAGGGCGAAGTTTATAATACCATCATTTAAGTTAGTTGAGATTCCTGATGAGGAGTATCCCTTTATGCTTATCACAGGTAGAAGTTTATATCAGTATCATACTAGGACTATGACAAGTAAAATTAAGGGTCTTGAAGAGTTTGAGGATTGGAAGTTTCTCCAAATGAATCCTAGGGATGGTGAGAGGTTGGGAATTTGTGAGGGCGATTTTGTGTTGGTTAGATCTAGGCGAGGGTCTGCTAGGGTTAGGGTGAGATTTAATGAAGCTTTAATGGAAGGTGTTACTTTTATGAGTTTCCATTTCGCTCTTGCCAATCGTCTTACAAGTTCTAAGAGAGATCCTCTTTCTGGGATGCCTGGTTTGAAGGTTTCTTGTGTTGCTTTAACCCCACAACAGGATGTGTAGATAGCACACAATACTATATATACTTTTCTATTTTTTCTTGGTAGAAATATTTTAAATAAAATAAACATGAAAGTGTGATTAGCACACATGGTGACCCGATGCCAAAGCATATAGTTTCCGGACTAAGATACCTTGCAGCAGTAAACCTAACAAAACAGGGACACACACAAAAAGAGGTAGCCAAAAGACTAGGCATCAACAGATCCACCGTCTCCCACTACCTAAACGGTAGAAACCTTTCAATAAAATCCATAGAAATTGCAAAGGTAATAACAGAATTATGCCCAAGAGACTTCCTACTTCTAACCTACGCCCTCATACAAGACATAGACAAAACAAAAATAATAGTCAAAAGTTGCCAAAAAAAGAAATTCAAAGCCTCAGTGAAAAATTCATGCATCGGATGCGGTATCTGCATAGACAGCTGCCTTATGAAAGCCATAAAACTAGATGAACTAAAAGCAAAAATCGACTCAAAATGGTGTTGTGGTTGCCTCATATGTGTTGAAATGTGTCCAACAAACTCTATAGAAATTGAGGAGGTAGAAGATTGATGGAGACGACAGAAGTAATAGAAGAAGGAGGGAACATCACCGTCGAAAGAGCCGGCGAAGAATCCCGAAAATTGTTATTCAACAACGGTCTCTGCGCAGTCTGCGGCTTGTGCGAAGAAATCTGCCCAGTAGAAGCCATCGAAACCAACCCCACAGGCGCCATGATCAGAACAGAACAAGAAACCAGCAAAATAACAATAGACGAAGGAAAATGTGTACTATGTGGAATGTGCAGTTCAATATGCCCATTCCAAGCACTAGACCTCCAAATAGACGGCACATCCATAAAAGAAATCCCAGGATACCCACAACTAATAAAATCGGCCGAAATCGACGAAAACGAATGTATAAACTGTAAAGCCTGTGAAATAGCATGCCCACAAGATGCCATAACCATAACAAGAGAACTACCAAAAAGAAAAGACCTCATAACAGGAGAAATAGAAATAGACAAAGACACATGCATCTACTGTGGAATATGTGAAGAAATGTGCCCAGCAGACGCCATCGAAATAACCTACGAAGAGCCAACATCAATAAACCCAGTCATAGCCAGCGACATCAACGTAGACGAAGACAAATGCGTCCACTGCGGAATCTGCAAGAGAGTATGCCCAGTCGACGCAATAATGCAAGTATGCAGAATCTGCCCATACGGAGAATACGAAATTGAACTAGAACCAGAAATAACAGGAACATCCTACATAGACCCAGAACTATGCGTCAACTGCGGATGGTGCCAAGAAATCTGCCCGGTAGACGCAGCCAAAGTCACAAAACCATTCGAGGGCGAACTAATCCTTGACGAAGAAACATGTCAAGGATGCGAAACATGCGTTATGGTATGCCCATGTAACGTACTATCATTCCCCAAACCAGAAAAAGTCGGAGACAAACCAGAAAAACTCCACAAGGATGAAACATTCTGTATATACTGTGGTGCATGCGAAAGATCTTGTCCAGTAGATGCAATAACAGTTAAAAGGAAAAAAATCAACTACACACCAACCAAATCAAAGGCATGGCAAAATGCATTCGAATCCTTAACAAAATAATGGGGGTTTATCAAAATGGCTATCGAATTAAAAGCATATCCAGACCTTTGTCACGGATGTGGAAACTGCGTCGTAGCATGTCCAGTAAATGCCTTAAGAAGCTCTGAAATCGCAGGAGGTAAAGGACCCACAGACGAAGTAGAAGTCATAATGGTAGTAGAAGATGGTACCATCAACATAAAAAATTCAGATCTCTGCGGAAAATGTGGAACATGCGTTGAAAGTTGTCCTGTAGACGCAATAAGATTGGAGGAATCAGAATGAGAGCAATACTAAATACTGGTAGAACAATATGGCAAGGACAAGCCATAGAAGCCGGGAAAGACCTTAAATTATACGTGGATGCCGCTGCAATAGTCTACATGAACCCCGAGATGATGAGAGCACTCGGAGTAAGAGAAGGAGACAACGTAAAAGTCATATCAGAATATGGAGAAATAGTGGTAAAAGTCGCGGAGACAAAAGAAGCCCTACCAGAAAACATGATATTCATTCCAATGGGTCCATGGGCCAACAGCGTTGTAAGACCAAGCACAGACTCAACAGCAACACCAAGCTTCAAAAACATCCCAGTAGAGGTCATACCAACAGATGAAAAGGTACTTGACATGCCCACATTAATGAAAAAGGCCTATGGCAAATTTGGTCAAATCTGAGGGAGGATTAAAATGGAGCTTATAATAAAAAATGGATTTGTTTACTGCCCCCAAAACGACATTGACGGAGAAAAAATGGACATATGTGTCAAAGACGGTAAAATAGTTGAAAGCGTCAGCGACGATGCAGATGTTATCGACGCCTCCGACAAAATAGTAATGCCAGGTGGTGTGGACCCACACGCCCACATAGCAGGACCCAAAGTAAACATAGGAAGAACCTACAGGCCAGAAGACAGTAAAAAAGCCGCTGCCAAGTTTAAGGGTGGCAGAACAGGGAGCGGATTCTCAGTCCCATCAACATTCATGACAGGCTACAATTACGCAAAAATGGGTTACACTACTGCAATGGAAGCAGCAATGCCACCATTACTTGCAAGACACACACACGAGGAATTCTATGACACTCCCCTAATAGACCATGCAGCTTACCCATTATTTGGTAACAACTGGTTCGTAATGGAATATCTCAAAGAAGGAGATATTGACAAATGCGTAGCATATGCTTCATGGCTCCTAAAAGTCACAAAGGGCTACACCATAAAACTCGTGAACCCTGCAGGTACAGAAGCTTGGGGATGGGGTGGAAATGTCCATGGTATACACGAACCCGCACCATACTTCGACATCACACCCGCAGAAATCATAAAAGGACTTGCAGAAGTTAACGAAAAATTACGGCTTCCACACTCAATACACCTACACTGTAATGACCTCGGACACCCTGGTAACTATGAGACGACACTTGCGTCATTCGACGTCCCCAAGGGCATAAAACCTAACCCAGCAGTAGGAAGCAGAGACACGATCTTATATGCCACACACGTACAATTCCACAGTTACGGCGGAACAACATGGAGAGATTTCGAATCAGAAGCCCCAGCAATCGCAGATTATGTGAACAAAAACGACCACCTAATCATAGACGTTGGACAAGTGACACTAGATGAAACAACAACAATGACAGCAGACGGTCCAATGGAATATGACTTACATTCACTAAACGGCCTCAAATGGGCCAACTGCGACGTTGAACTTGAAACCGGCGCAGGAGTAGTCCCATTCTTATACGTGCCAAGAGCACCAGTCCCATCAGTCCAATGGGGAATCGGCCTAGAATTGTTCTTATTAATCAAAGACGCCAATAAAGTATGTCTTACAACAGACCATCCAAATGCAGGCCCATTCATTAGATACCCAAGGATCATGGCTTGGTTAATGAGCAACAATTATAGGATGGAATATATAGAAGAAAAATTACACAGCTGGGCCCAGAGAAAGAGCAGCATAGCGACAATTGACAGAGAATACACATTCTATGAGATAGCCCAAGTTTCAAGATCCACACCTGCAAAGGCACTTGGATTAAGTGATACTAAAGGACACCTTGCTCCTGGTGCAGATGCTGACATAGCAATATATGATATCAATCCAGAGACAACTGACCCATCCAAAGATTACATGGAAATCGAAAATGCATTCGCAAACGCAAGTTACGTCCTAAAAGATGGAGAAATCATAGTAAAAGATGGAAACGTTGTCAAGGCAAGAGAACATGGAAGAACATACTGGGTTGACACCCAAGTAGAAGAAGACATATACAAAGAAGTCCTAGCTGACGTTGAAAGAAAATTCAAACAATACTATTCCGTAAACTTCGAAAATTACCCTGTACAAGATGCATATCTGCCAAAATCTGCTCCAGTTAAAGGGGTGATATTATGAGCGAAATAATATTAACTCCTCTAGATCAACCAGACGTGCCATTAGAAGCCTCCAACATAAAACCTGACGTATTCGCCGGTAAAACCATCGATGAAATCAAAAACATCCAAATATTCCATGGGAACACTCCCGTTAAATTATCAGATTTCTTCGAAGTAGCTGGTGAATCATCAGAGAACCCATCAGAAATCAGAATAGTCGTTGAAGGTGACGTGGACAGGACAAAAAGGATAGGTAAAGGGATGAGCGCCGGCGAAATCCTCATAAAAGGCGATGTCAACATGTATGTCGGCGCAGAGATGAAAGGTGGTAGAATAACAGTTGAAGGAAACGCTGCATCATGGGCAGGGCAAACCATGATGGGCGGTGAACTGGAAATCCTAGGAGACGCCGGAGATTACGTAGGATCAGCATACCGTGGAGACTGGAGAGGAATGCAAGGCGGCACTATAATCGTCCATGGAAACGCGGGTAACGAGATAGGAGAATACATGAACGGTGGCAAAATCATTATCAAAGGCGACGTGAACATAATGACAGGAATCCACATGAACAACGGACTTATCATAATCGAAGGAGACGCTGTTGCAAGAGTTGGCGCCGAGATGGCAGGAGGAACAATAGTCGTAAATGGCATTGTCCAAGAATTCCTCCCAGGATTCGAATACCTAGGCGTTGAAAAGGATATTGAAGTCGATGGACAAACCATACCCGGAGCTTTCTACAAGTTCCTTGGGGATCATGCTATTAAAGGCGCGAAAGGGACAGTATACGTGGCCGTTAGAGGTAACGGTCATATAGTCCTATAAATGGAGGTAATTATCATGGAATACGTGAAAAATGTTGTCTGCCCCTTCTGCGGAACCCTATGTGACGACATCGTCTGTAAAGTGGAAAACAACAAGATAGTGGGTACAATAAACGCTTGCAGGATCGCTCACAACAAATTCGTGCACACAAAGGGCGCGACACGCTACACAAAACCACTCATAAGGAAAAACGGAGAATTTGTCGAAGTAACCTACGACGAAGCAATAGAAAAGGCCGCCAAGATCTTGGCAGAATCAAAAAGGCCTCTATTATATGGTTGGAGTTGCACTGAATGTGAAGCACATGCAGCAGGCATAGAACTTGCAGAAGAGACTGGAGCCGTCATTGACAACACAGCTTCTGTCTGTCATGGCCCTTCAGTACTCGCATTACAAGACGTAGGATACCCCACATGCACATTAGGTGAAGTTAAAAACAGAGCGGATGTCGTGGTCTATTGGGGATGCAATCCAATGCATGCACACCCAAGACACATATCACGCCATGTATTTTCTAGAGGATTCTTCAGAGAACGTGGAAGACCTGACAGGACACTTATCGTAGTTGACCCAAGGGAAACAGATACTGCAAAACTTGCAGACATCCACTTACAAGTAGAATTTGACAGGGACTACGAACTTATTGATGCAATGAGAGCATACCTACTCGGACATGAAATATTATACGATGAAGTGGCAGGAATACCAAGAGAAACCATTGAAGAAGCGGTTGAAGTCATGAAAAACGCCCAATTCGGGATACTATTTTGGGGTATGGGTCTAACGCATAGCAGAGGTAAACACAGAAACATTGACACAGCCATTATGTTAACTGAAGACTTGAACGACTTCGGTAAATTCAACCTAATACCAATGAGAGGCCACTATAATGTTACAGGGTTCAATCAGGTGGCTTCATGGGAGAGCGGATTCCCTTACTGTGTCGATTTTTCAGCTGGCGAACCAAGGTACAACCCAGGGGAAACTGGTGCCAATGACCTTCTCCAAAATAGGGAAGCAGATGCCATGATGGTTATAGCATCTGATCCAGGCGCACATTTCCCACAAACGGCTGTTGAGCACATGGCAGAGATTCCGGTGATAGCTGTTGAACCCCATAGGACGCCAACAACTGAACTGGCCGATATTATAATCCCACCTGCAATCGTTGGTCTTGAAGCAGAGGGCACAGCTTATAGGATGGAGGGCGTGCCTATAAGGATGAGAAAAGTCGTTGAAACAGACCTATTATCAGATAGAGAAATCGTGGAAAAAATCATGGAGAAGGTAAGAGAATACAAGGCATCAAAGTAGGTCTTCGAGAGAAGACCACCTTATTTTTTTCTATTTAATTTTAAGAGACTTTTCCTTAATTGACACTTTATAATGTTCTAATTTTTGTGAATATAAAATTCCCCACTATTTTGGTGATAATCTTGAAATTTGAACACGTTGAAGGCAAATTAAAGGTAAAGTAATACTCTTTGCACTCAGCACATGTAATTGGTGTAAGAAAACCCGAGAACTCTTGGAAGAAATTGGAGTCGCCTATGATTATGTCTATGTGGATCTCATAAAAAAAGAGGAAAGAGTTGGAGTCCTTCATGAATTGAAAAAATGGAATCCTTCATTGTCGTTACCCACCATTGTAATAAACGATGAAAGGGTAATAATAGGCTATGATGTTGTTTCCATTAAAATGGCCCTTGAATAGAGCATGACCCCCTCAGAATCAAGTGAAAATTTGTAATTAGACCTATATACTTGGATTCATGCCATTGAAGCTCTTCCCACCACTAAGTTAAAAATGAATTTTTTTTATTGCTTTGATTCCAAGTTACTAAATCATTATTTCATCTTCATGTGTTCACAGAGTTTTGGGGATTCTTAGATCTTCTGTCCTAGTGAAAATGCTCCCCCCTTTTGTGCACATCCCACCTTTCCATGAAAATTTGTGATAAATCTCATACTCGATTTGTCTCTTGGCAAAAGCCATTCTATTGACTACCCTAGAATCTTTGAGATTATGTTTTCTGTACATTCATCTAAAAAAATTAGGTTTTAGATTATCTCTCGAAAAAAAAATGCTAATGAATGTCACGGATATTAAGAATGTGAGAGAGGAGTGATACGACTATGAACCCGATTAGTATTATGGAGATTATTTGCATTGTTTGACTCATTTTTGGGCCTCCTCTTTGTCATCTACTGCTTCTATTATGCATATGTTTCCTTTACATTCATGTTCTAGTTCTATAAGGTAGTCTTTGAGTTTTTCCACGTCAATTGTTGTAAGTCCTTTTATCATTTCGCTTTCGATTTTTACTTGTATAACCCCTTCATTGTTTGTTATTACCTTTCCTGGGATGTAGACTCTTCCTAGTGACAATCTTACAGTGTCTCCTGGTTTTACTTCTTCTTTGATGTAACGGAGGAGTTCTTCGCATGTAGCGCATTTTTTTTCAGTTTTCATATGCTCACCTTAGCTTCTATTATATTTCATTAATTGATAAAAACTTATTTATATCCATGAGGGATTCAACAGCTTTGATTTTGATGTCTAATCCCTTCTCTTTTACTGCTGCGATGGGATTTAAGCCACCTGATATGATGATTCCGGCCTTGTATCTTTTTACTTTGGCATTGTAGAGGATTTCGTTTGTTTTCCCGGTTTTTAGGATGTTGAATCCGGTTTCTTGGAGTTTTTCAATCACTTCTAGGGTTTCTTCCCTTGCAATGTATGGTATCTCTCTTAAACTTGCTAGTATTCTACCAGATCCTTTAAGGGAGTCATGGACTTTTGTCATGTCCTTTGAAATGTATATTTGGTGGGGGTCGAGTGATGATCCATTATATGCTGTAAGTTCCACGAATCTTCGCATATCACCTTTTATTTCGAGTAATCCGCTATAGGTGGGTGTTGACATGATACCATGATTTATAAGGATTCCGTCAATTGTTAAACTACATATGGTCGCTATACCCACCTCATTCTCGTTTAAGTCTATGATTTTAAAATAGGGTAATGGTGAATATTCTGGTTTCTTTTCACATATTTCCTTTATGATTTTAATGGCTGTGTCAAGATTTTTTCTTTTTAAGATTGAAATGTTTGCTATGATTTTTCCCCTCATCTTATCTGGTTCAAAGTCTACTTTTTGGATGAGATTCCATGCCTTTGCTAGGAGAAATCTAACCCTTTCTTTATCAGATGATTTTGGCTCTTTTAACAGGGTCTTGCTGGGAGCGACTAGGTTAAGTTTGTTGAATTCTATTAAATTTTCTGCCATTTTTATGTCGGTCTTATATCCTGCTTCTTGGGCTGCGCATATGGGTGTTATACCCCCTATAATGGCTATGCCAACCATGCTATCTTCTACTGGTATTCCAAGGACATTTTCTCCACTTCCACCTATTTTAAGTATTCCGCCGATTTTTATTCTTTGGAGTTTGTTGAATAATTTGAGGGCTCTTTCAACTCCTGTCTCTGGTATGAGGCGGAAGTTTGCGGGTATCTTCCCATTACCCTCTTTTATCACGTCAAGGACTGATGTCATTTCCCCGGCTGTGAAGGCTTCAAGTGGCATCATCGAAGTTTTCTTATAGGCTATAAGTTCTGTGAACCTTTTTGGTGTATAATCTTCTATTTCGACTAGTCCAGCGAAGGTGGGGAGTATTGGTATGCCCTCCTTGAGGAGTAAACCATCGATTGTTGTCCCGCAGACTGTTATTATATTATAATCTTGGTCTGTTTTCTCCAATTTTATATGTGGACTTACACATAATCCCTTTTTGAATGCTTCTTCGATAATTGGGAATGCTTCGGGTGGAATAGTTGATGTGTTCACCACGATTTTCCCTTCACCTGTTTCAGGGTTGAGGCTTGTATAGTGCATCATTTCCTCAAATTTTGAGAATATAAAATCGACTTGATCATATACAAGACCCCTTTCCATCTCCTTTAATCCCTTTTTTGTTATTTTGCGGCCGGAGTATCCTATACGCTTGGTGAAGCCTTTTTCGTCGAGTATGCGCATGTGATATCTGACTGCTCTCTCACCTAAATTGTAACCTTTCTTTTTAAGTTCTTCAGCTATTGTCTTCGCTCCGAGGATCTTGTCATGTTCTGCTAGTATCCTTAGAATTTCCATCATTTTCTTGTCAGTTTCCCTAGGCACGCTTGACACCATCACAAAAGAAAAATTCAAATTAAATTATTACACCTTATGTTATATATTTTATGTAGGGTATAAAATCCAAGGTTTTAGTATATAGTTATACTATTGTGATATGATGGGGGGGAATTTGCGTCGTCACAGGCTTTCTATATTTTTTATTTTAACTTTTTTATTTTCATGGATTTTTCTGGGCGCCTATCATGATGAGCCCCAATGGTTTCGGTCAAGGTTCATTAGAGGCCCTTTTTGGAGAGTACTTATAATCCTGCTGCTTTGGTCCGGCACTTATGGCTTTTATTTTAACTTTGATTTATGCTGGTAAATCTAGGGTAAAGTCGCTTTTAGATGAGGGTTTGAAGTGGCTGTTTCATCCATTATGGTGGCTTATAGTCTTATTATTGTTTCCGGTTATTTTGTGGTGTTTCATTGTTTCTTGGAATCTTATCTGGGGATGTTCTGCCACATTTTGAGCGGGTTTCAAATCCCTTTATGATCCCACACGTCTTCTTGTATATCTTACTTTTTGGCGGGCCTTTCAGAGGAATTTGGATGGAGAGGTTATGCTCTTCCACTTCTGCAGGAAAGTTATAGTGGGATTTATTCTGCGTGTGAATCTCAAAACTTCTATTTTAGAATAGAGTGGATGCAATGTACATGCTGACTCCGGCAATTATGGGTATGGTTAGGTTATCTTCTAGGGGTGTGTATGCCTCTGCTAATGCTCCTATAACCGCTCCTGTAAGAGCTGTGGGTGGATTAACTTGTGTTAATGCTCCGATGAATCCTAGGAGTGTGAATGCTATTGAACCTTCGAATGTTTTATTAGGTTTATAGGGTAATCTATGTTTGCCGTAGATTTTGCCAATGATGGTAGATGCGGCGTCTCCTATTGTTAAGATGATTATAGCAGCGTTTGCAATTGGAATGTTAAATCCGAAAAGGGAGTATGTTAGGGCCAACCCGAGGAAATAATATATAAATCCTCTTTCGCTGTTATCTCTTCGACAAGTTCTTAATATCCATGAGAAGAATGGTATGTGGTGTCTGCGGTCGTATTGATAGATTATCTCTCCTATAATTGCCGCCACTAGACCGATTAATATGAGGTTTTGCACTCCCAGCCATGGCTGTATTATCACAAAGATTATGCCAGTAGCATGTATGGCTTGTCTTAGGATTTCTTTTTTATGTTTCAAATAAAACACCCGACAAAAAAAAGAATATGGGGGATTACATGTACTTTTCTATCACTCCATGGTATGTCTTTTGAAGTTCCTCTACTGGGAGTATTAGGTTGCCTATCTGTAGACTTTCACCACCAACACTGCCTATAATTGAAGATGGAACCTCTATTTCATCTATTATATTATCAGCCAGGTCATATTTTGCTGTTATAATATATCGGCCGTGTGATTCTGAAAATAGGAGCTGGTGCTTGTTTTTGCAATTGTTTGGGATCTTGTTGATATTGATTTCAGCTCCGAGGCCTGATTTTATGCTCATCTCCGCTAACGCCACAGCTAATCCACCTGTAGAACAGTCGTGTATGGCTGTGATACCATCACCAAACTCTTCTATTATGCTGTAAACGGATTTGGCTGCCTTTAGTTCCTCTTCGAACATTACTTGTGGGGGTTCCCCGTAGACGAGATTGTGCACCCTTTTGTAATATTCAGATCCTCCCAGTTCCGCTCTTGTGAACCCGACAATGATTATTTTATCATCTTCTGCCTTGAAATCCATGGTTTTTATCTTTTTAAGTTTCAGTGAGCCTGCAACTCCTACAATAGGGGAAGGATTGACTGTTACGCCTTCTGTTTCATTGTAGAAACTTACATTACCACTTATAACAGGAGTTTTAAATGTTTTAGCCGTCTTTGCCATTCCCTTAACGCATTCAGTGAATTCCCAGAATACTGTGGGTTTTTCAGGGTTGCCGAAATTGAGGCAGTCTACTATGCAGAGTGGCCAGGCCCCCATTGATACAACGTTTCTTATGGCTTCTGCCACTGAACCGGCTCCACCATGGTAGGGGTTGAGTTTTGTATGTATACTGTTGGAGTCTACTGTGATTGCTATGCCATTTTCGTTGTCGATTCTTAAGACTGCTGCATCATCTCCAGGTTTTACCACGGTGCGTATTTGGACTTCATGATCATATTGTCGATAAACCCATTCTTTACTCGCAATGTTAGGTGAAGACAAAACTTTAATGAGAGCTTCTCTCATTGGGGGATGTTCTATTTTCACTTCTTTTCGCGGATATGATGGTTTTTTAGCTTCTCTTATGATAACTGGTGGGTCTGCGAGGAGTTTGGCTGGGAGATCTGCTATTATTTCACCATTTTTTATTACCTTCATTTTGCCGTCATCTGTGACTTTGCCTATGATGGCTGCTGGAAGTTCATATTTCTCGCATATTTTCATGGCTTTTTCTATGTCCTCTGGTTTTATCACGAATAACATTCTTTCTTGGGATTCTGATAGCATTATCTCGTATGGTGTCATTCCTTCTTCACGTAGTGGTATTTTTTCGAGTTCGACTATTGCACCGTTATCGTATTTCGCTACAATTTCTGATATGCAGCATGTGAGTCCACCCCCTCCAAGATCCTTGACTCCTGAAACTTCCACTTTGTCCATTATTTCAAGGCTGGCTTCTAGCACCATCTTTTTTGTGAATGGGTCCCCTATCTGTACTGCTGGCCTGTCTTCTATCTCTGAAGAGCTTGTGAGCTCCTCTGATGCGAATGTGACTCCGTGTATTCCGTCTCTCCCTGTTCTACCACCCATGAGCAAGAATATTTCGCCTGGGTTGGGGGCTGCTGCTCTTTTTATCTTTTCTTTTTTGACTAGGCCGACGCACATGACATTTACGAGTGGGTTGTATTGGAAGTTTTCATCGAATTCAACTTCTCCTGCTACTGTTGGGACTCCTACCCTGTTTCCATAATCTGATATTCCTTTCACTACATTTTCGAAGAGGTATCTTGATTTTTGGTCTTCTAGGTGTCCGAAGTGTAATGAATCTAGGAGTGCTATTGGCATGGCTCCCATTGAAAGTATGTCGCGGAGTATCCCACCTATGCCTGTGCCCGCTCCTCCATAGGGTTCTATGGCTGATGGATGATTATGGCTTTCTATTCCTATGGCAAGGGCGAATTCTGGGGTTATTTCAACGACTCCTGCGTCGTCTCCCGGTCCTATTATGACTTTTTTGCCTTCTGTGGGGAATAATTTGAGGATGGGTCTGCTGCTTTTATATGAGCAGTGTTCTGAGAACATGACGTCGAGCATCCCATATTCAAGGGGGTTAGGTTCTCTTCCAAGTTCTTTTTTTATGAATTTGATTTCTTCATCTGTTAAAACCATCTAAACACCAAGATTATGATTCTAGGATGGATATTGTGAGTTTTTCGTCGGAGATTTTCCACTTTTTGACGTAGCCTATCTTTTCTCCCTTGAATGAGAGCGTTTTTGCCCTTACTTCATTTTTAATGAATTCTTCATGGGGTTCTACAAGTCTTTTGAATTTGTTACTGCATTTAATATCTACGTTAATGTGTGCTTCAACGTCAAGATCGAGGTCTTTTCGCATATCCTGGATGCGGCGGATGAGTTCCCTTGCCATAGCTTCACTTAATATCTCATGGGTCAGTTCTGTATCTACAAAGACGCTTCCACCATCGAATTTGGCTGTTACAATATCCTCTGGCAACTCTGTCTCGAATATGATATCCTCCTTTCCCAATTGGATTTCTTTGTCTTTGATTTTGAGTTTGTATGATCCTTCCTGTTCCAAGATGGATTTTATTTCCAATCCATCTGTTTCTTGCAGTTTTTTCATTGCTAGGGGCATGTCGCCTCTGAGTCGTGGTCCTAGAGTTTTTGGATTGGGTTTAGCATTTATTTTCATCCTCTCAAATTCTAAGGTCACATCTAGTTTTTTTGTGTTTGCTTGGTCAATAACAACGCTTTTGAGTGATTTCACAGCCTCTAATATTTTTTTGTCTTCTGATACTACTGTTATGTTTTTCACTGGCCATCTGAGCTTGTATTTTGCCTTGTCCCTTGCACGTGCACATGCTTCGATAACATCTCTTATAATATCCATTTTATCTTCAAGATCCTTATCTATGAATCCCGGATGGTATTTCCATTCTAGCATGTGTATGCTTTCTGGTACGTTGGGGTCAGCGCCCCTTACTAAATTCTGGTATATGTCCTCTGTCAAATGCGGTGTTATAGGTGACATTATAAGGATTAGGGTTTCAAGGACGTTGTAGAGGGCGTAGTATGCTGCTATCTTATCTGGATCGTCCTTTTCGATCCATGTCCTGCTGCGTATGAGTCTAACATACCATCTGCTAAGATCTTCCACTATAAAATCATGAAGTTCTCGAGTGGCCTTGTGGAATAATAGTTTTTCAAGGGCATTTGTGACATTTTCTGCTACTGAATTTATCCTTGATAGTATCCACTGGTCTTCTGGTCTAAATTTAAATTCTTTGTGTTCATGAGGGTTGAAATCGTCTAGAACCATATAGGTGGTTGCGAAGACGTACACGTTCCAGAGGATGTTGAACATTTTATTAATGTTTTTAAGTTCTTCCCATACAAATTTAAGATCTTCCCATGGTTTATTGGCCCATAGGAGGTAGAATCTGAGGACGTCAACGCCATATTTTTCTATGACTTCCTCGGGTTCGACTACATTCCCGAGGGATTTGCTCATTTTACGACCTTCTTCATCGAGAGTGAATCCATGCATGAGAACCTTCTGGTAAGGTACTTGGTCTAGGGCGATGATTCCGCAGCCAAGTTGTGAATAGAACCAACCTCTTGTTTGGTCATGGCCTTCTGTTATGAAGTCATATGGGAACCATTTATTGAACAGTTTTTTTTCTTTGGGGTAGTAGAGTGATGCCCATCCAGCAACCCCTGAGTCGATCCAGACATCTAGTACATCTGGTGTTCTCCTCATTTTTGAGCCGCATTCACATTTTAGGATTATTTTGTCAACGTAGGGTCTGTGTATGAAGTCTCCTTTGAGTTCTTCTTGGCTTATGTTTTCTTTTAGTTCATCTATGGATCCTATGACTTTGATTTGGCCACATTTTTCACATATCCATATGGGTAGGGGTATGCCCCAATATCTTTGTCTTGATATTGTCCAATCCTTGGCGTTTTCGATCCAGTTGCGGAATCTGCTTTCACCAGCCCATGATGGGATCCATTCAACCCTTTCGATCTCCTTTAACATTTTGTCTTTTATTTCTGTGATCTTTAGGAACCATTGTTGGGTTGCGAGGTATATTATTGGGGTTTTGCATCTCCAACAGAATCCGTAACGGTGTCTGATGGTATCGGCCTTGAATAGCAAGTTTTTTGATTCAAGGTCTTTTGTGATGTATGGATCGGCATCTTTTACGAATTTGTCTTTGTATTTGCCTGCTTCTTCTTTGAATATGCCTGCTTCGTCTACTGGACAGAATATTGGTAGACCATACTTTTTACCGATTTCGAAGTCTTCTGGTCCATGTCCTGGGGCTGTGTGAACGCATCCAGTTCCTTCTGTGAGGCTTACATGTTCTCCTAGGATTATATGGTGTTTAATGTCTTTGTGGTATGGTACTTCTTCTTTGAGTGGATGTTCATATTCTAATTTTTCAAGTTCGTGGCCTTTAACCCTTTTTATTATTTTGTAGTCTTCTAGTATTGTGTCTGCTAGCGCCTCTGCCAGGAGGTATGTTTCATCACCTACTTTTGCATATACATAATCAAAATCAGGGTGTACTGTTACTGCCATGTTGGCTGGGAGTGTCCATGGTGTTGTAGTCCATACTAGAATGAAATGATTCTCTTTTTCTAGTGGGAATTTTACATATATTGAGGGGTCTTCCTTTTCATGATAATCTATTTCCGCAAGTGCGAGGGCTGTTTCACAACGCGGGCACCATGTTATGACTCGTAGGTCATTTATGAGTAGGTTCTTTTTATGTGCTTGTTTGAGGGTCCACCAACAAGATTCCATATAATTGGGATCAAAGGTTATATAGGGTTTGTCCCAGTCCATCCAAACCCCTAGTTTTTTGAATTGTCCTGTCATTATCTCCTTGTTTTTTGTGGCGAATTCCCTGCATTTTTCCACAAATTTGTCTATCCCTATCTTTTCTATTTCTTTTTTGCTTTTTATGCCAAGAAGCCCTTCTACTTTATGTTCAATTGGGAGGCCGTGGGCGTCCCAGCCTGCTTGTCTTCTAACATTAAATCCGTTCATGCTCTTAAATCGGAGGTAAGCATCCTTTATGATCTTGTTCCATGCTGTTCCAAGGTGTATGCGGCCGCTGCAATATGGTGGACCGTCTAAAAATGAATATCGTGGCTTGTCCTTTTTTATTCTTTTAATTCTCTCGTAGATGTCCCTTTCTTCCCAGAAGTCTTGGACTTTTTCTTCGATACGCTGGGGTTGGTATGTTCTTTCAGCCTCTTGGATTGGCATTGTTAACTCTCCCTTCTACAAAAAAAGGTGTGGGAAACTAGAATGTTTTAAGTTTTCCTTTTATCAGCATCTCTGTTATATCCCCTATATTGTCGAACCATTCATCCATTATCCTTGAAATGTCTTCTTGGACTTCTTCTATCTTGTAGCCTTCTTCGAGTAGTATCTGTGAAGTGGCTGCTTTGGGTTGATTGATTGGTTTCCCTATCTGGCTTAGGATCATTATATGGATTTGTTTGATGCCATCAACGTTTTTGACTATGTCTGATGCCATCTGATTAGCTAATAGGTTGTATATTTTACCTACATGGTTTATAGGGTTCTTACCAGAGGTTGCCTCCATTGACATGGGCCTGTTAGGTGTTATAAGCCCGTTCGCCCTGTTACCGCGTCCCACGGAGCCGTCGTCTCCCATTTCGGCTGAAGTTCCCGTGACTGTTATATAAACTGACGGTTTTTCTTCATCGTATTTGTCGGCTGTGTTTATGAATATATTAATGTCTCTGTCAGTGTACTTTCTGGCGAGATCTAGGATGTTCTCTTCGAGAATGCTTTTGATTTCAATGTATTCTTCAAGATCTGCTACATATTTATCAACCATAGCAACTGCGACTGTGAGGGTTATTTCATCTTCTTCTCTTAGACCCATGACTTTTATGTCTTCCCCTACTGCCGGATATTTTCTTTTGAATTTCTGGGAATTTAGCAGCTTTTCGGTTTCAAGTACTATGTTTTCTGTTTCTGAGAATGGGGCGAATCCCACTCCGAAGGAGGTGTCATTGGATAAGGGTGCGCTATCCCTTCTTGTGAAAACGTCTCTTAATTCTCCTGAACCATGACCTATCTTGCATTCCACTATAGTGCATGTTTCAACGTCAAGGTTTCGGATATTCTCCTTCAAATATTCTTTAGCGGCTCCTATAGCGATACGGTCAAGTCCTATTTTCTTCCTGTCCACTTCTGAGATACCCCTACCTGTTAGGAGTATGTTTATGGGTTTTAGTACTTCGCCGCCGCCGAATTTTGGGGTGGATTCACCTGCTGTTATCTGGACTTCATCGGTATTATGATGCATTATAGTCCCAAAATGTTCAAGATAAGCATTACAGAGGGCTCTGCTAACAGACTCTGCTATACCATCACTTATACTATCAGGATGACCTATACCCTTCCTTTCAACTATCTCTATCTTTTGTTCCTCGATTGACGGTTGTCTAAGTGGTTCTATAATTATGTTTCTCACAATAGTAACCTCCCGGAGTCTATGAAAATAATCATGATAGATATATGATTTTTTGAACTGATAATATAAATAAATTCATCCCTCTAAAAGGGTGACCAGATGAAAATTTTAAACAAGACAAGGAACAAATGTCTTGGAAATGTGAAAGTTGCAAATACATTCATTTCAAGATTTAAAGGACTAATGCTCAAAAAAAACATAAAAGAAGGCCTGCTCCTAGAAATACCAAAAGGGAGGGGGCGTGGAGGTTCAAGCATTCACATGTTTTTCATGAGGATACCCCTAGACCTCATATTCCTAGATGATGAAAAAAAGGTCGTGGACCTGGCCACACTCAAACCATGGCAGATATACACACCTAGTAAACCGGCCAAGTACGTGATAGAACTTCCAATTGGGAGTATAAAAGATTCGGGGACGAAAATAGGCGACATTATAGAATTTTACAGGTAATCCCAAAATTCCATAGGGGTTTTAATGATCTGGATGCCCTCTATCTTTTCGAGGCGCCTTGTATTCTCCACGTCTATGCTCCTCATCCTGAGGGTTATGGTACTTCCACCTGATACCGCACCATATGGACAAGCCTTCTGACAACTACCACAACCTATACACTTTAAAAGTTGTATCTCTACCCCGGGTATTATCGCATCCTGGGGGCAAGCTGCCGCGGCTTCACATGTTTCACATTTCCTGCAAATACTCAATTCTAACTTAGAAGGTATCACAGTTTCGACTTCACCCTCCTCTAGGTCCACAGGTAATATTATTGTTCTAACTTTACCTTTACCGGCTTGTGCAACTGCATTTGTGACAAGAGTGTCTGCTATCCCATGAACTATCTTAGCCACGGTATTTGCGGTGGCAGGAGATACTATAAGCAAGTCATAACGGCCCAGGGATAATCTTCCAGTTATCGGGAAACTGAAACCTTCATCCTTTTCTAGTACTAGTTCTCTGTAGTAGCCTCCTTCCAATTTTTTAACACGTTCAAAAAGGCCATACATTTTTAATACTTCTTCAGCCGCCCTTGAGATCATTATTGTGACTTTGTGTTCTTTTGCAAGTTTTTCAAGTTCCTCGACACTTTCAAGGAGTAAGTGTCCGGCTCCTGTAAATGCCCAAGCTATCCTCATCCTAGATCCTTCCCTAGATGATGTCCAAGTATTTATAAGCTTCTGATTCTTCAAATGCATAATGGACTTTCGTATAATCCGCCATGAACTCTGAAACTTCCCCTTTAACATCCTTTTTATCTATGAGCACCATTTTGATGTACTCTGCTATCTGGGCCATCTCTGACTCTTTCATTCCACGCCTTGTAACCTCCTGGGTGCCTATGCGTATACCTGATGGGTCGTTTGACCTGTTAACATCATCCCATGGTAGCAGATTTTTATTCAATATAATATTGTTTTCCTCAAGTTTTTTCGCGATTTCAACAGCTCTTCCAATATCTGAAACATCCATCACAAGCTGATGAGACTCAGTAAATCCAAGATCTTCACATAAAACATTGAACCCCAACTCATAGAGGTTTTCAGCGAGTTTCTTAGCATTTCTTATTGTGTCCTTTGCATAGGCTTCCCCAAATTCTAACATTTCAGCTGCCGTGATCCCTAATCCAGCCACATGATGAAGATGGTGATTACTTACAAGGCCTGGGAATACAGCTTCATCTATTTTATCTGCCAGTTCACCGCCACACAAGATTATGCCACCTTGTGGCCCTGGGAAGGTTTTATGGGTGCTGCCTACCAGAACATCAGCACCTTCCCCTAGTGGATCCTGGAAACATTTACCTGCAATCAAACCCAGTACATGGGCTCCGTCATACATTATACTGGCACCTACTTCATCAGCAGCTTCCTTTGCTTCTTCCACAGGATGTGGGAACAAGAAAAGGCTACCCCCAAGGAGTACTAGTTTGGGTTTTAATTCCATTATCTTCTTTTTCATTTTTTCAGCGTCAATATTCATCTTATCTGCGTCGAATGGGTGGGAGTGGATCTTTAATCCCCTCACTCCAGCCGCGCTCACACTTGCATGGGATAAATGACCCCCATAGGGGATTTCCAGGGCCATGATGCTATCACCTACGTTTGTAAGGGCGAAAAATGATGCCAGGTTCGCCACGACGCCTGAGGTGGGTTGTACATTGGCATGTTCTGCATTGAAAAGTTTTTTGCATAGGTCTATTGTCAATTCTTCGATTTTGTCTATGTAATAGCAGCCTTCATAGAATCGTTTACCTGGAAGGCCCTCTGCATATCTGTGTGAGAGATCTGAGGTGAGGGCTTCTTTGACTCGCGAACTTGTAATATTTTCACTTGCAATCAAGTTAATGCTTTCTTCCATCCACTTGTTATGGTCTTTCATGAAATTTCGGATTTTCTCGGCGTAAATTCGATTATTCATCATTGTTTATCTCCCCATCATAACTCCCCAAAACTTATATGTTGGGGGAATCTATTTTTCATAGTTTATAGTTTCAATTAAATTTATAGTATTCTAGTCGGGGTTATGATCTTTTTTGTGAGAATAAAAAGGTAATATTTTTAGCGCAGGAAGCCAAAAAAATTGGATTAAAAAAAGACAAGATTTTTTTTAGTCTTTTAAGGCTGTTTTTTTCAATTCTTCTAGATTGTGTATGATCCTTTCAAGATGTTGATATGGTATGCTGATCATTACTTCTTCGTCTTTGAGGTTTTTCATGTGCCTTCTTGAGCCAACATCTGCAAAGCTGTAGGTTATCTGTCCTGTGAGGTATGGGCGTGCTGCCATTGTACTGCATATTGGGCCGACACCAGCTCCCATGGCCTCTGAAATGCTGTCATATGCATGGGCGTGTAGTAGTTCCATTGCCTGTTTACCATTGCATATGATGACTATTACATCTGGTGTGAATTCTGCCTTGGATAATGGTGCGAATAGTATGCTTGAGAAAATTTCTGGTTCTATTGCTATGTTTTCGCGCCATGACCTTTGGACTGATTGTATACTGTCATGTACTCCCATGTTAACGAGGAATGCTCCTGTTCTCATGTTCTTTGGGAATTCTTTGGGGTCTTTCATACCAGAATATCTCGCGCCTCCAAAGCATTCTTCCTCTTCTGCCGTTGAATAAAATACTTCCCCTTCTATAGCCTTATCTACTTTTCTGCAAAATCTGGATTTTTCTTTTTCTCTGGGCATATTCTTTGGTTCTTTCACTGCCCATGTGATCGCTACTGGTTCTTTTTCCAAATTCAATAAACTTTTAAGTTTTTCAGCAACCTTTTTATTCAAAATAAAAGCCCCCATAAAAAAAGGAATTTAGGAGGGGGGGTTATTTTGCCGGTTCTCTGAATGCTGCTTCGATTTGTGCCATTATCTGTTTGGTTCTGAAGTGTTGTTGGTCCATTGCACCTGATGGGCATGCGGCTACACATGTTCCGCAACCTTTACATAGGGCCACGTTTACGTTTGCTTGGTCGTCTTTTATTTCAATGGCTCCGAATGGACATAACTCTACGCATACCTGGCATCCGCCACATACGTCTAGGTCTGTGACAGCAATTATAGGTTCAATTTCCACTTCTCCCTTGACCATTGGTATGGCTGCTCTGGCCGCTGCACCAGATGATTGTGCGACGGAGTCTGGTATGTCCTTTGGACCTTGTGAAACACCTGCGAGGTATACTCCGTCTGTTAGTGTGTCAACAGGTCTGAGTTTTGGGTGTGCTTCCATTAGGAAGCCGTCGGCAGACTTGGATAATCCTATGGTCTTTCTTAGGTCTTCGATTCCTTCTGGTGGTGTTAATCCCACTCCAAGAACTACCATGTCATAGGTGTATTCTGTTGTCTTGCCTATGAGGGTGTCCTCTGCTCTTACTGTTAATGTGAGGTCTGGGTTTTCTATTATTTCAGCTGCTCTTCCTCTGATGAATTTTATACCATATTGTTCTTGTGATCGTTTATAGAATTCTTCGAATCCTTTACCGAATGCTCTGATGTCCATGTAGTAACATGCTATCTCGGTTTCTGGCACTTTGTCTTTTATGAGTTGCGCGTTCTTCATGATATACATGCAGCAGACTCTTGAACAGTATGGTTTTCCGACTTGTTCGTCCCTTGAACCGACACAATGTAAGAAGGCTATCCTCTTTGGTTTTTTACCATCTGATGGTTTGAGCACTTTACCTTCTGTTGGTCCTGATGCGTTGATCATCCTTTCAAGTTCTAGACCAGTTATTACATTGGTGTATTGGCCGTAGCCGTATTCTATCTTTTCTGTTGGGTCATATGGGTCGTATCCTGTTGCCACTACAATTGTGCCGACTTCTAATTCGATTTCTTCGGGTTCTTGGTCGTGGTTTACAGCTCCCCTTTCACAGACTTCATCACATAGGTTACATTCTATACAGTAGTCCTTGTTTATGGTGGCGCATAATGGCACTGCCTGTGGGAATGGTATGTATACGGCTTTGGTCATTCCAATGCCTTCATCGAAGTAGTTGGGCATTTCAATTGGGCATACCTCTACGCAAGTACCGCAGCCTACACATTCCTCTTCAATAATGTATCTTGGTTTCTTTTCGACTTTTACCTTGAAGTTTCCAATGTAACCGTCTACTTGTTTGACTTCAGCATAGGTTATAAGTTCTATGTTTTCATGTTTACCCACGTCTACCATTTTTGGTGAGAGGATACACATTGAACAGTCCAAGGTTGGGAATGTTTTGTCTAGTTGGGCCATTCGGCCTCCGATACTTGGCCTTCTCTCGACGAGGTATGTTTTAAAGCCCATGTCGGCAAGGTCTAGGGATGCTTGTATGCCTGCAACTCCTCCTCCTATGACTAGTGCTTTGTCTTCGACGCTGACTGTTGATGCTTCTAGTGGTTCTAGTAGTCTTGATTTTGCAACTGCCATTCTTATGAGGTCTTTGGCTTTTTCTGTTGCGGCTTCTGGTTCGTGCATGTGGACCCATGAGTCTTGTTCTCTTATGTTTGCGAATTCGAATAGGAACTGGTTTAGGCCTGCTTCTTCAACGCATCTTCTGAATGTGGGTTCGTGGAGTCGGGGTGAGCATGCGGCGACTATGACCCTGTTTAGTCCTAGTTCTTTTATGTCTTCTTGGATTTCTAGTTGTCCTGGGTCTGAGCAGTAGTATTTGTAGTCTTTTGCAACGACTACGTTGGGGAGTGATGCTGCATAGTCTCTTACTTCGTCAATGTCTAGTACGCCGGCTATGTTCACTCCACAGTGGCAAACATAGACGCCTATTCGTGGTTCTTCCATTTCTTCCTTTTTTTCTTCTGCCAATTAAACCACCTTTTTAAGGTTTGGATGTGACTATAATGTGATGTAAGATGTTATCGATCTCTAATATCTTGGACTGGATTTTTTGGTTTGGATGTGACTATAATGTGATGTAAGATCTATCACAAGAATAAATAAAAGTTTCTATCAGAGCATTTAAGTAAACTTTATATATGATAATTTTATGTCTGTGGTCTCAAGTTTAACCTATGAAAGCTATTATCAATGGTAGGGTTATTAGACTGAGTGCTGTGCTCATGAATACACAGGCGGCGGTTAGATTAATATCAAGGTTATTTTCAATGGATAAAACCATGCTGAGCATTGCAGATGGCATTGCAGCTTCTATAATTGCAACAGATTTTTCCAAGTTTGAAAAAAGAAACAATATTATAAGTAGGGTGGCTAGAAGTGGGGAGATTAAAAGTTTAAAGATGCTCACAATCGCTGCATCTTTCAATGAAGACCTTATAACCTTAAAATTTAATGATAAGCCCAAGGAGATCATTATAAGTGGAATAGCCGCCCCTGAAAGATAACCTATAACATTTGAGATGATCCCAAGGGGTAAACTAAGAGCATTAAAGATCACCCCTAAAAAAAGAGCCCACAACGGCGGGAAAAAAAGCGTCCTCTTTAAAATCCTCTTATAATCCTTGCCAAAAATAAATGCTAATATAATACCCATGATTAAGAAAACGAAAACAGACCCCATATCATATAAGATAGCTCTTAAAAGACCAGCATCCCCAAAAACCCCCAAAACCACAGGATAACCCATAAAACCCGAATTGACCATGGCAGCTGGTAATATTACACTCCAGGCCCGTCTCTTATCATAATATGCCATCTTAGTCCATATGAATGCCATTATCCCAACCAAGAAGCTTATGGTCACAGAGACAAGCGGCATTTTCAAAAGGGCTGATATGGTTGAAATTTCTGAATTATAAATTGAATTAAAGATCAAGGAGGGTATGGCAATATTCACAACCACCTTATTAAGAGAATAGGCGTCCTTTTCCCTGAGAACGCCTAAAATCTTCAGAAGATAACCAAGTAAAATCATCAGAATTATGGAGAAGATGGTCTCAAAGGAATTCATATGCATATTATATCTCTCAAAAAAAATAAGTGAATGGGGGAAGTTTTAGTCCACTATACCATCATTTGTTATTTTGAAGACACATTCACCCTCTGGTAGGTGTGGGCTGTCAACTAGTCTTGCTATCCTTTTACCAGCCAAACCTTTTTTCAGCCATATCCTATAGGTTGCTGCATGTCCAAGCACATGGCCGCCTATGGCCTTTGTCGGACTTCCGAAGAATGCATCAGGCCGTGCCTGGACCTGGTTAGTTACAAAGATAGCTGTATTATATGTGTTAGCAATACTTTGTAGTGTATGTAAGTGTTGGTTTAATTTTTGTTGTCTTGTTGCAAGGGATTCCCTTCCCACATATTCTGCCCTGAAATGGGATGTGAGTGAATCCACTACAACCAATCTTATATCTTTACCTTCTTGTATGAGTTCATTTACTTTTTCTGCCATTAGTATCTGGTGACTTGAGTTGAAGGCCCTTGCAATGTATATTTTCTCCATAACTTCTTCGATGTTGAGTTCGAATGCGTTAGCTATCTGTTCAACCCTTTCTGGTCTGAAGGTGTTCTCTGTGTCTATGAACACGGCTTCTCCATTGAGTCCTCCCCTATCTTCTGGTAGTTGCACTGTGACGACGAGTTCATGGGCTAATTGACTTTTACCGGATCCGTATTCTCCGAAAACTTCTGTTATGGCTTGGGTTTCTATTCCGCCGCCTATGAGTTCATCTAGTGCCTTGCTCCCTGTTGTTATCCTCCCAACATCTTTCCGTCTTTCCATAACATCTAGGGCTGTTTCAAAATCTATCTTCTCGGCTTTTCTAGCGGCTTCTATGATCTTCTCAGCCACCCCCTCACCTATATCGGCTTTAACTGACAGTTCCTTGGCCGTGGCTGTTGCAAGGCGCATCATATCCCCAAATCCGGCTTCTCTAAGTTTCTGCGCGGTCTTGGCTCCTACATTTGGTAGATCTTCGAGTTCAACCATTTTTATTCTCCCTTTCTTTTAAGTTTAAAATTGGATATTAACAATCTTTTTGGGATTGAATCTTAGTTCTTCATTATATTCGTCGAAATTAGTATTTCCAATGACAGTTATATGTGCTCCATTAAGATCTTCAACTTTGTCGTGTAAAGCTCCTTCGTCTCCTGTCTTGTTAATGATATCTACTACTTCTTTGGTTTTCATTCCGAGTAGTTTTTCAGCTTCCCTTCCAAAGAATGTTATTCCTATTTCCCCTGTGTCATCACTGATCCTGCCGGGTATTATGAGTAGGTAGCGTGGTTCGTCTATTGATTCGCCACAGAAATTGCATATGTTTTCCTCGCTGACTTCTAGGCGTGTATTACACCTGGGACACCTGTAGGAGATTATCCTGTCACCATAAAGATCTGTTAGCTCCCCAGAAATTTTCACATTCTTTGATTCCTCATCAAGATCTCCTATACTCTTGGATGGGTAGACCATGTCCTCTATTTCCTCGAAGCCTGGTAAATCTTCGATTTCTTCTTCTTTGATGACTTCAATTTGTGAATTCCGACCTATACTAAGTTCAAGGTTCTCGTTTCTATATCTGACCCTGGGATTCTCTATTTTCACAGCATCTCCTATGTTGAGGGGTATGTCTGCCTTCTCATCCCATAGTGTTACCCTTATAACCCCGGTGTCGTCTGCCAGCTCCATAATCCGTAGTATACCAACACCATCATCCCTTTGGAATTCTCTGGGCTCATAAAGGTCTATGACTCTACCAATAACTTTTATTTTTCTGTCATCTTCTTCTATCTCATCAATTTTTTTCTTTGTGTAGATGAAATCTTCAAGTTCTTGTATGCTTGGAAGTTCCTCTATATCTTCTGGTAGGGGTTTCATTATCCTAGAGGTTTTACCCACACTTAATTCGATGTCATATAAGCCTAGGCGGACTCTAGCATTCTCTATTTTTATAGCATCTCCCACGTTTAATGATTTGGTTGCCTTCTCATCCCATAGTGTTACCCTTATAACTCCGGTGTCGTCTGCTAATTCCATGTTTCTCAGTATACCGACACTATCTTCTCTCTGGAATTCTCTGGGGTCTTCAAGTGATAATATGCGGCCGACAACGTCAACTTCTTCGCCTTCATCCTCCATTTCTAGTATTGAGGATATTTTCATGGGTTTTAAATGTTCCTTGTATTCTCTGAGGACTTTTAGGAGGCTTGTGTCTTCTTCTGGGTTTATTATTATCCTGGTGTTCCAGTTGGTGTTTATGCGATGGGATGAGGTGTAATTGTCAAATTCAACGTTTCCGCCTTCTATTTTTATTATGTCGCCTTTTTTTATGTCTAGGTCTGCGTCATCGTGCCATAGTGTTACTCTAGTAGTTCCTGTGTCATCCATTATTTCGAGGGATCTTAGGGAGCCTGTTGTCCCGTCGGCTCTTTCAAAGTTTATTTTATCATGGACTTTTGTAACTAGGCCGATTACGGTCACGTCTCTTTTCTCGTGGAGGTCTCCTATTTTTAATATTTTCTCTTCCACCTGTGGGACTTTGAAGTCGCCTTTTATGATCCTTGTAAGGCCATGGTGTGTTAGGTATATTTCTCCTTCTCTTTTTCTTGTTTGGGCGCCTAATATTTTTATGGCGTCTCCTTCTTTTAGGGGGAGGTCTTTTATTAGTTCTGTGTCCCTGTTCCAGAGTGTGTAGGTTATTTTTCCTGTTTCATCTTTTAGTTCCAGGGATGCTACTTTGCCTTCTTTACCATTTCTTTCGAATGTTCTTATCCTGGATATGCGTGTTATCCTTGCTATGATGTTGACTTCTTGGTCTTCTTCTTTGATCTCTGCTATGGGTATGATCTCTTCCTTGTATTCTGGGATGTGTGGATGGTCTTCTGGGTTTAATACTTTTACTGTGGCGCGGGGTTGTAGGTGTATTTCTTTTCTGCCTGCGAATCCTCCCCTTACTTGGAAGCCTTTTATTTGGATTATGTCGCCTTCTTTGAATTTTTTGAGTAATTTTATGTTAGGTGTCCAGAATACTGCTCTTATCTTCCTGGTGTCATCGGCTAATAGGACATTCGCTACTTTCCCTTCTTTCCCGGCACGGTTAACGAAACTTCTTGTGTTGGATATGCGGAATACTCTACCTATAATTTTAAGGTTTCTGTCAGCTCCTTCCATTTCAGCTATCTCAGCGATCTTATAATCTTTTTCTTCTGATAATGGTTCATTTTTCTGGTTTAAATATTCCCCTACTATCATGCGGGCTATGTCAATATCATCCATGAAACCCACATCATATTCCTCTTTTATTTCCTCAAACCGCTTTAAGAATTCTTCCTTTGAAATCTTATCCTTCACCTTCTCATATTCCTCTAATATTTCCTTCTTCATTGCCGTCCCTCAAATAAAATATTAATCCTCTAACCCTAATAAAATTGGTGAGAGCATGTGAGAACTATTATAATAAAAACTAGTATTAAAATAATATATAAATATTATCTCCCCCATTCACCTGGCACCTTTAATATAGCGCCCTCTTTACAGACATCAATACAAGAACCACATTTCAAACATTTTCCCTGATCTATAGTATGTACCTCATCTTTAACCCCTTTAATAGCATTATTAGGACAAGCCTTCAAACAAACCATACAACCTGTACATTTCTCCTCATCAATAAAATAATGCATTAAATCCCTACAATATGCCGCAGGACACCTCCTATACTTTATATGCTCAATATACTCATCCCTGAAATACTTAATGGTGGTGAGAACAGGATTCGGGGATGTCTGGCCAAGTCCACAAAGTGAAGCCTCCTTAACTGTCTCGGCAATCTTATGGAGTGTCTCAATATCTTCTAGACTTCCCTTCCCTTGGACTATATCCTCAAGGATAAGGAGCATTTGCTGGGTTCCAACACGACAAGGCACGCACTTACCGCAAGATTCACGTTGTGTGAACTCAAGAAAATAACGTGCGATCTCGACCATGCAAGAATCATCAGATAATACAACAAGACCCCCAGAGCCCATGATAGCCCCAGCAGAAGTAAGCGAATCATAATCGATTTCCGTGTCCATCATTGAAGCTGGAAGACAACCACCAGACGGCCCACCAATCTGAACAGCCTTTAATTTTCCACCATCACGTATGCCTCCACCTATATCAAATATAACCCTTTTAAGTGTTGTGCCAAGAGGCACTTCAATAAGGCCTGTTCTTTTAACGTCTCCTACAAGCGAAAATGTTTTTGTGCCCTTACTGGATTTTGTGCCCATCAAACTAAATTTTTCAGATCCTCCCTGGAATATTAATGAAACCGCCGCGAAGGTCTCCACATTGTTTATTACAGTGGGGTTCCCCCATAATCCACTTGTTGTCGGGAATGGCGGTCTTGTCCTTGGCATGCCTCTTCGGCCTTCAATTGAGGCTATGAGAGCTGTCTCCTCACCACATACGAATGCACCAGCACCCTTTTTTATTTCAATATCAATACTTGGAATACCCAAATTCCACAAATCTTTTATAGCCTTCTCTAACCTTTTCAGAGCCATAGGATATTCGGCTCTGCAATAAATATATGCTTTTTCGGCCCCAATTGCATGAGCTCCTATGAGTATGCCTTCAATAACAGAATGTGGGTCGCCTTCAAGAAGAGAACGGTTCATGAAGGCGCCGGGATCTCCCTCATCTGCATTACATATAATATATTTTTTCTCGGAATCTGATTTCCTGCATAGATCCCATTTAAGCCATGTTGGGAACCCTGCACCACCCCTTCCACGTAAACCGGACTCTTTAATAGTCTCTATGATTTTGTCAGCTCCAATTTCAAGCGCCTTTAAAAAACCAGCGTAACCTCCTGTTGCAAGGTAATGTTTAATGTCTTCTGGGTTTATCAAACCACATCTTCGGAGTATATATCTAGATTGAGGCCTCATGAAATCAGATTCGAAGAAACTCCCCCATATATCCTCTTTTTTTACTTTTAGGGTGCCCAGGATGTTTTCTTTGACTATTTCATCTTCTATGATATTTGTTTTGACGATTTTTTTCGCCAAGTTTTTATTCACTGGGCCATAAAATGTTCCCTTTTTATTTTTGAATATTCCTATGAGGGGTTCTGCATAACATGAGCCTATGCACCCGACAGGTATTATCCTTGCATCGATGTCTTCTTTTTTTATTTCGTCCTCCATGATTTTTATGATTTCATTCGCTCCTGCCGATAGGCCACATGTGGCTGATCCTACAAGGATTGATGGGGTTTTTCCTTGGAAGATGGAATAGTATTCTTTTTTTGCGTTTTGGACAATTTTTTTGAAGTTCATATGGACACTCTATGAATTTTTGGGGAGTAATCGTTTTATTTGTCGCGGTTTTATCCTTGATACTACTTTTTCGTTTATCATGGCGCATGGTGCGAGGGAACAGCATCCGATGCATCCAACGGCTTCGAGTGAATATTCCAGGTCTGGGGTTGTTTCACCTTCTTTTATCTGTAGGTGTCTTTGGATGGTGTCTATTATCTGATCTGATCCTTTAACATGGCATGCTGTGCCAGTACATACGATTACATGTTTTCTACCAATTGGTTTGAATCTGAAGTGCGCATAGAATGTTGCAATACCATAAATTTGACTTTCACTAACCCCTGTGAATTTTGAAAGCTCTTTTAATGCTTTCTCTGGTAAATATCCATACTTTTCTTGGATTTCTTGGAGTAGTGGGATTATATCTTCCCTTTTACCCTTATAGGCTGCGAATATTTTCTTTAAACTTTGCATTGATAACCTCCCTAGGAAGGATTATGTGATTTTTAGTATCAATTTATCTTCTATGTTTTACAATATAATTCCTTTGAAAAGGGGAGGTTTTATATGAAATTATATAGGGAAGTCTCTGCATTTAGGGTTAATGGAAAGCTTGCTAAGATCAAAGAAAGAGTTGTTAAAGATTCTGAGATCCACATCATAATAAATGGGACCATTTCAAGACGTTTCTATGTTACTCCAAGTAAATTGAAGGAGTTTACAGTAGGATACCTCTTGGGTGAAGGTTTAATCAAAAAAGTATCTGATATAAAACTTTTAGATATAAATAGAAAGACCATAAATGTGGAAATAAACTTAGAAGATGCAAGTCTATCAAGGGAATCTGTTATAGGATCCGATAGTATGGGGGGTTGGAGATATAAGATAGAATCTGTAGAACATGTTGATTCCACCTTCAGCATAACAAAAGATGAAGTTTTCAAGGCATTCAACAAACTAGTCAAGGGCGCCAGGTTATGGAGGATGACAGGCGGGGCCCATGTAGCTGCATTAGTATGTGAGGGTAAATTCGTGCTTGCGGAGGATGTGAGTCGACATGTTGCAGTTGACAAGATAATAGGGGCTGGTGCACTAGATAAAGTTGATTTCGCGAGGAGTTTTATAGTTTATAGTGGGCGCATGCCCGCTGACATGCTTATAAAAGTTGCAAGGGCTGGTATACCAATCATAGCATCAAATGCCGCCCCAACATATTCTGGTTATAAAGTTGCAACGGATGCGGGTCTCACCATGCTAGGATTCGTAAGGGATGGAAGATTTAATATTTACACCAACCCAGAAAGAATAAAAGTCTAATTATTTGTAAAAATTTTAAGATTTTCAAGCGGATGATCAAGGGAAAATCTTCAATAAGGGGGTGTTCATTCAAAAACGTTATGCATTTCCATCATATCTTTTTCCTTTTTGTTTAATTTTTCCATAAGCTCTGCTATTAACCCGTCCAAGAATATTAGAGCCGATATCTCAAATAGTGTGCCTAGAGGCGTTTTTGAGTGATGGTTTCCCTTCATTTGCCTTTTTATATAATTTTGTTCACCATCTATCTTAGTTTTTCCTTTTATTGTTACGGTAAGGTCTGCGATTTTTGAGAGGGATGATTTTGGATGTGATGTTATTGCAACCACATCTGAACCCCTTTTCTTAGCTATTCTGGCCGCTTTTAAAATGTAACTTGTCTCTCCAGACCCTGAGATTGCTATAAGACAATCCTTCTTTTTTATAGCGGGTGTTATGGTCTCCCCAACTACAAATACTTTCATGCCCAAGTGCATGAGTCTCATTGCAAAGGCCTTCGCAACGAGCCCTGAACGCCCAAGACCGATCACAAATATGCTTGCGGAAGATGTTAACTTCTCAATCAATTCTTTTATGGTCTTTTCATCTATGCTCTCTGCAACTTCCTGCATATTCTTGATTATTGTATTGATGGTATCTTTTATTATCACAGCTGATGCACCTTGTCCCCCTTTTTATATGATGACAACTCTATACATGTATAAGTTTTTTGAATTTATCTTTATAAAAGCATTGTACTCTGGATCAGTATGAAAGAAAAGCCACTTGTTGGGATTTTAATAGATGGTATTGAATTAGACCATAAATTGCTTGAAATGTTAGAATTGGTCTCCAGGACATGCTCCCAGAGGAGGGCAGCCAAAAAGATTGGTATAACACCCCAGGTATTTAATAGGCGCATACTAAAATTTGAGGATAAACTAGGATTTAAACTGATCAAAAGTGGTAAAAGCGGCTCTGAGCTCACACCAGAAGGTGCCGAAATCCTTAGAAGATACCATGAATACCAAAACCTCCTGGAAAAAGGCGATAAGATTTTGATAGCTGCTGGTTACATATCCTCGCAGCTTATAGGAGCGCTTCTTGAAAGTTATGGGTTAGACGCTGCATTATACACTTGTAGCGACTATGAAGCATTCCACCTTTCAAAGAAATGTAGATTAGACCTCATAACACTTGATGATCCATTAATAGCCTTCAGGAACAACCTTGATTTCATACCAATCGCCTATGACCACCTCGCACTCATACCAGATGCCAAGATAGAGGGTATCCATGAACTTGACAATGCAAAGTTTGTCGCAGTGGAAAACTCCTCACAAAGACTAGCATGGAGAATATTAAGGGAAAATGGCATAAAATTTAAGATCGTCCAAAGGGTTAAATCGCCATTCCAAGCATTCCAGATAATAAAAGAAACACCAAATCTCTACACTTTCCTCAATGCAAGCAAATTCCCAGGAAACAACATACTAAAAGAAGAAACAAGACACGTAATAAGCATAATACCATTCCATGAGCGCGTCAAAGATTTCATAGAGTTCATATTCAGCGAAGGACAAACCATAATCAAAAAAGAAGGATTTGAAAGACTCTAAAATCAAAAAATTCCTCTATTGGAAGAAACATTAATATAAACTAATAAGCAATAATACCCATATACCTCCACACACAAAAAAAACTCTGTTCTCCCAATCGTTTACAAGGTGATTTTCTTGAGTGAAAGAGACCTCCTATCCATCGGACACACAGCCATTGACTATATAATCCAAATAGACGAATTCCCACCCCCAAACTCATCAGTAACCATAAAAAACATGAAAAAAATGCACGGAGGCGCCGCAGCAAACGTCGCACTAGTCGGATCAGCCCTCGGCCTCAAAACCTCACTGGTATCAGCAGTAGGAGGAGACTTCATAGGATCAGGATACCATGAAAAACTAAAAAAATTCAAGATAAACACAAATTCAATGATCATCATAAAAAATGAAAGCACACCCACAGCATTCATAATGACAAACAAAAACAACGACCAAATAAGCTACTTCTACTGGGGAGCGGCCAAAAACTTCAAAAACGCCGAAATACCATACCAGACAATACAAGAAGCCCATGCAGTCCACCTTGCCACAGGCGACCCATCCTTCAACGGCAAATGTGGAGAAATCGCCCGAAAAGAAGACAAACTCATATCATTCGACCCAGGACAAGACCTCCACCTCTACACAAAAAAACAACTAGAAAAAGTAATTAAAGTAACCAACATACTATTCGGCAACCACTTCGAAATAGACAGGATCCAAAAGAGACTTTCAATAACCATAAAAGAACTACAAGAAATGGGGCCAAACATCATAGTACAAACCTATGGAAGAAAAGGCAGCATAATATACGCAGAAGAAAAAATAAAAATAGATGCAGTACCATGCAAAACAGTAGACCCCACAGGCGCCGGAGACTCATACCGTGCAGGGTTCCTACGAGCCTACCTTGAAGGAGCAGACCTCGAAAAGTGTGGAAAATTCGCATCCACAGTAGCATCATTCATAGTGGAAGCAGAAGGCACACAAACCAACATACCAGACCACAAACTAGCAAAAAGCCGATATGAAACTTACTGGAACGAAAAACTAAACTTCTAAAAAAAAGGTGAACCTTCATGACACAAATGGATGAAGCCAAAAAAGGTATCATAACAGAAGAAATGAAAGCCATCGCCAAAAACGAAAACGTCACAGAAGAATTCATAAGAAGAGGCGTGGCAGAAGGGAAAATAATCATACCAAGCAACATCAACCGAGAAGTCAAACCAGTCGGCATAGGCCAAGGCCTCAGAACAAAAGTAAACGCAACCATAGGAACCTCCACAGACATAATAGATCTCAAAATGGAGGAAGAAAAAGCAAAAATCGCAATCGAAAACAAGGCAGACACACTCATGGAACTCTCGGTCGGAGGCGACCTAGACAAAATCAGAAAAAGAATCCTAGAAATCTCCCAGATACCAGTAGGCAGCGTACCAGTATACCAGGCAGCAATCGAAACCATAAGAAAAAAAGGCGCCGCAATCTACATGGACGAAGACATAATGTTCAAAACCATAGAAAAACAAGCAAAAGACGGCATAGACTTCATGGCCATACACTGCAGCATAAACATGGAAACCCTCAAAAGATTAAAAAGACAAGGCCGCGAAGGAGGCCTCGTAAGCAGGGGCGGGGCATTCATCTCAGCTTGGATAGTTGAAAATGAAACAGAAAATCCGCTTTACAAAGACTTCGACTACATCCTAGAAATAGCAAAAGAATACGACTTCGTATTATCACTCGCAAATGGTATGCGCGCAGGGGCGATCGCAGACGCAACAGACCGCGCGCAAGTCCAAGAACTCATAATACTCGGAGAATTAATCGACAGGAGTCGAGAAGCCGGAGTCCAAGCCATGGTAGAAGGTCCAGGACACATACCATTAGATGAAATAAAAGCAAACGTCATACTACAAAAAAAGTTATGCAAAGGAGCACCATTCTACATGTTAGGGCCTATAGTAACTGACATAGCAGCCGGCTATGATCATATTGTAGCTGCGATAGGGGCCGCAGCATCCGCGGCCGCTGGCGCGGATTTCATCTGTTATGTAACACCAGCAGAACATCTAGCACTCCCATACCCAGAAGATGTTAAAGAGGGTGTTATAGCCACAAGGATAGGTGCATATGTAGGTGACATGTCCAAGGGGATACACAACGGCGAAAAAGATCTCATGATGGCTAATGCACGTAAAAAATTGGACTGGGAATCACAGTTTGATGTTGCAATGTGCCCTGCAGATGCTAGGAGAATAAGAGATGAGAGGCCGCCGGAGGATCCTGACACTTGCACGATGTGTGGAAATTATTGCGCAGTTAAAATAGTGAACGAATGGCTTGAAAGCGCAGAGGAAGATATCTTCACATATTAAACCATAATATTACTTTTTGGGGCAGCGGTGATGGGATTGAAACATTGGATTGAAAGGATAGCCGATAAACTTAAAAAAATGGACATAGAAGAACATGTCATTGCCAGTGGAACCTCCATATCAGGAGCCATACATATTGGGAATTCATGCGACGTTTTCATAGCCAACGCCATAACAAAAAGCTTGCTAGAAGATGATTTAAACGCCAAGACGATCTGGGTAGCTGACGACCATGATCCTCTACGTAAGGTACCTTATCCGCTCCCTGAAAGTTACAAGGAATATCTTGGAATACCATACTCTAGGATACCATGCCCAGAAGACTGTTGCGGGGGATTCGTCGAACATTTCCAAAAACCATTCCTTGAAAGTCTCAAAGAGTTTAATATAAAACTTGAAGCATATTCTGGAGCCCAAATGTACAAGGATGGATCATACAACGAATACATCCGCATCTCCCTTGAAAAGGCAGATAAGATAAGGAGAATATTCAACAAGTATCGTGAAAATCCCCTCCCAAAAGACTGGCTACCATATAATCCCATCTGTGATAAATGTGGTAGAATAAACACAACCTATGCATATGATTTCCATGGTGATAAAATCTCTTATAATTGTAACTGTGGATTTAATGGTGAAACAGATATCAAAATGGGAAATGGTAAACTTACTTGGAGGGTGGAATGGGCTGCGCGATGGAAAATGTTAAATGTCACCTGCGAACCATTCGGTAAAGATCATGCGGCAAGCGGAGGATCCTATGATGTCAGCAGCGAAATATCCAGGGAAATATTTGATTATCCACCACCCTACCCTGTACCATATGAATGGATAACCTTCAAAGGAGAGGCCATGTCAAAATCAAAGGGCATATTCTTCACACCAGGACAATGGCTAGAAATAGGACCTCCAGAAAGTTTGAATTATTTCATATTCAGGAGCAAACCAATGAAACACAAGGACTTCAACCCTGAAATGCCATTCCTAGACTTTATGGACCAATTCGACCGCACAGAAAGAATATACTATGGCATGGAATCAGCCACGTCAAAAAAAGAAGAAGAAAAATTGAAGAGGATCTACAAGACATCTATGATACAAGAATTTGAGGACCTGCCATTACGTCCATCCTATAGGTTCATGGTAGTGGCCTATCAGATAGCCGGCGAAAACCTTCAGAGAATCTATAAAATCCTCAAGAAAAATTCACAATTACCCCCAGAATTCGATGATAAAAACTTAAATGATCTGAAGAATTTTCAAAGAGAACAACTCATTGAAAGAATAGAACACGTGAAAAACTGGCTGGGAAAATACGCCCCAGAAATGGTGAAATTCCAAGTCCAAGAAAAACTACCCCCAGTAGAACTATCAAAAGAACAAAAAATGTTCCTCAGCGAAGTCGCTGACATCATAGAAGAAAGAAAATTAACTGCAACAGAACTACACGACGAAATCTACAAGACACTGAGAAAACACAACCTAAAACCAAGAGAAGGATTCCAGGCAATCTACAAAGTCCTTATAGGGAAAAAGATGGGTCCAAGAGCAGCATCATTCCTCCTATCCCTTGACAAAGAATTCGTCATAAAAAGACTAAAACTGGAAAAATGATGATCCTAAGTCCACTCGCAGAAACAGAAAAAAAAGAAACCAGTATAAACAAGATAGGGAAAATAGAGAAAATCACCCTATTCAACAATACAAAACCCAACGCAGACATAATACTCGAAGAAATCCCAAAAAACCTAAAAGGTAATATAAAAATCTTAAGATCCACAAAACCCGCAGGAGCACCCGCAACAGACAAAAAAATACAAGAAGCAGCACAATCAGACCTCTGCATACTAGCACTTGGAGACTGCGGATCCTGCACAACATGGCTCATACTAGACGCCCTACGCCTCGAAAAAACAGAAACCCCAACCATAACCATCTGCTCAGACAAATTCAGCAAATTCGCAAAAGAACTAGCCACAGCACACGGAGCACCAAAGCTCAGGATAGTCGAAATAAAACACCCAATAGCCGGCCTAGAAAAACAAAAAGTTATCAAAAAAACAAAACAGACAATAAAAGACATCAAAAAACACATACGGTGAAAGACAATGAAGGGATGCGGATGCTACATCAACCCCCAACCTGATTCTCTCGAAAAAATAAACATGGAATTCTACCAGAAAGGCTTCACTGACGGCTTACCCATCATACCACCCACACCAGAAAGAGTGGAAAAATTCTACAGATATTCCCTAAAGGATCCAGAGGATGTTATAGCAGTTTTACCACCACGAAATGGTAAAGCAACCATAGAAAAGATCGCGGTAAACGCGGTCATGGCAGGATGCCCTCCACAGTTAATGCCATTCCTTGAACATGCCATAATGGCCATCACAGAAGAAAAATTCAACTTAGCAGCATTAAATGCAACGACACATCCAATAGCAGTTGCCATAATAATCAACGGGCCAATGAAAGACGAGATAGGATTCAATTATTCAACAGGATGCCTCGGCCCTGGAAACCTTGCAAACGCAACACTTGGAAGAGCCCTAAGACTCTGCTTAATCAATATTGCAGGGGCCATGCCAGGGGTGGGGGATCATGCTACCATGGGGTCTCCTGCAAAATACACTTACTGTTTTGCAGAAAATGAAGATGAAAATCCTTGGGAGCCATTACATGTTGAAAGAGGCTTCCCAGAAAATTCAACTACAGTGACGGTCATGGGTGCAGAAGCTCCATACAATGTAAACGACCATAGAAGTATTAAGCCAGAGGATATACTAGACACAATAATACATACTATTTCAACTGCTGGTTCAAATAATAGTCACGTGCCGGGTGAAATATTAGTTATAATGGGTCCAGAGCATGCAAATTCCATTGCAGATGAAGGTTGGGAAAAGGAAGACGTGAAAGATTATATACATGAAAATGCCATGGTTCCATTGGATTTGGCTGATAGGGGTGGTCGTTCATTCGATAAAAAGCTTGCTGAGGATAATATGGTGCGGATAACACGCTCAAGGGATGATATAGTGATAGTGGTTGCTGGTGGGATAGGTAGACACACACTTGTAGCGCCTGGATTCGGAGAATCTTCAAAATCCATTACCAAACCTTTAAAATTAAAAAATGGGCCCTATGCAACCTCCATAGAAAATTACTTGAAAAGATAATCTTCACAAAAAAAACAACAGTTTATTCTTTTGTAAGAAAAACAGATAACAGCAAATGATCCCCCTAAAAAATGCTTTTATGACTTGGCCATTCTATGATAAACTTTCAATTAAACCACCCAAAAAGAAAATTATGGCCGTAATTCATTGAAAAAAGTGATGACAGCAATGTGATTGTTTAATTTGCCCTCTGATCCTTTTTTAACAAGAAAAAAACCAAGTGATTTTATCAGTTAAGGATGTTAACTATATTTGTGTATCTATTACGAAGTAAAATTATTAATGAGAAATGGTCAATAGAGTTAAATTTAGGGTTAAATTATATTTTAATATACAATTTAGCCATCTAAAATTAAATATAGGCTCATATTGAAGGATATTTATTAAGCTGCAATGCTAATTCCATGGTGTCTAACATGTCGTCATGTTTACCTTGGGGGAAGTAGACATATGCATTTATGAAATCTCTAATTTGGGACGCACTTCAGGTAATAGCATTTAAACTTACCTCAAAGTTATTTGAAAGCCACTCTATCACCTTTTCAAGTGGTTCATCAAATGCCTTTGCTATAAATTCTCGAAATAAACCATCAATTCAATTATTATCAAATTACCAGTACCTAGAAGATCTAATCACCTGATTTAGTACGGACTTGCTCAAAATGATTAATATATCTTGCCCAAGAATTATTGGATTATATTTTATCCACTTTTCTAAATCATTTTCAACCACTCGGACTGTCAAAATATCATCCTATTTAAATCTACATTTTATTCAATGGCCTTTATTCTGCGAAGAAAAATTTGGCCATGAATCCATGAAAGCCCCCTCTGCTGTTTAAAAGAATGATTTAATTTCAGCTCAGAATCCATAAAAAATTTTAATTGGCTAGTTTTAATTTCTTTAGACACTTTTTACAGAACATGTAAGTTTTTTTGTCCGTATCTATGATGCTGTTGCTGAAATACATTACACAAAATGGATTGCTGCAATGGGCTAATCCAAAGGTGTGGCCGAGTTCATGTATGGCTTCTTTCAGCATTCTTTCTATGAATATTTTCTTATCTGGATGTTTTAATCTGTACAGGGATATTATGGCAAATTTTCCAGGGGATTCTGCTTCTCCAAATACGAAATTTAGACCTGGTGCATATAAATCTGCGTCGGTTATCCCTAATATGCGATCAAAGTCTTCTTTTATGACACTCTTTAAAAATAATAGTATTTTTGTTGAATTATATTGACCTCTTAGTGGATTATAGGCATGTTCTGGAATATCTAAAAATTGGCTAGAGATTATAGTTTTAGTGTTAAGAGTTTTACTTATAGAGTTTTTCAGGATTTCTAGGATTTTTCCTTCAATTTTTCCAATTGCTTGTATAAGTATCATTGCGTTCTGAGTTAACCCTTTAATTTATAGGTTGTAGCGTTTTCTGTCGAGTAGTTCTTGTCTTTTGCCTTTGTTCCATCCTCCGCTTGATGATTTGGCTCTTCCGACCTGTTGCACGTATCCTGTTATGCGGTCGTACCATTCTACTTCATCTTTTTCGCCGCAGTTGGCGCAGGTTTCCTGTAATCCCCTCATTAGGGTTTTACATCTGAGACAGAAGCTTAGGGTGTTGCTGTAGGCCCAGAATCCTATGTCTGTATTTTTGCAGATGTTTTTTGTGAATTTTTGGAGGGCTTGGGCGTCTGGTTGTGCTTCTCCAAGCCATGCATGGAATATGTGTCCTCCTGGTGTTATTGGATGATATTTTTCCTCTATTCTTATCTTTTTCACAATATCTACTTCGGAGTCTACTGGGACGTGACTTGAATTGGTATAATAGTATGAGTCTTCCTTTCCTTGGAGTATGGCCTTTTCACTGTGTAATTCACTGTCTAGCATTGCGAATCTGTGGGCTGTGCTCTCTGCTGGCGTCTGGAGGACGCTCCATCGCAGTCCTGTTTCTTTTTTGAGTTCCTGGGCGCGTTCATATAAATATTTTATTACCTTGAGTCCGAATTTGTTGGCATCAGGATCTGTGATGCTGTTTCCTGTATGATATTCTAACATTTCGTTTAAGCCGACATATCCAAAGCTTAGGGTTGCATTTTCTATCCTATAATAGTTTTCGCCTTCAATCTCTTGTGTGAGGAATGGTAATAAATTATAGTCGTTTAGACATTCAAGGGCCTGTTCTCTTCTCAATTTTAACACGTCTATTGCAAGATCTAGGTATTCGTCTAGATAATCGAATATTTCATCGTCGTCTTTTGCCTGGTAGGCTATTCTTGGAAGGTTTAATGTTACATATGCAAGGTTTCCTGTTCTGAGACAATCTTTTTCCCAGTCTCCTGTCCAATTATCTGATAAGAGTGTTCTGCACCCCATGTAATTGGACATTTCGCCCCTGTAATCTGCTAGCATGTTAACAAAGTATGCTGTCCCATACTTAGCAGCTAATTCATGTACAAGGTGTAGGTCATCTTCAAATTCGTCCTTGAGGGTTTCCCTGCGAATAACATAGATTGTGTTCGGGAATAAGTGGGGTTTGCCATCAGCGTCTCCTTCAAGGAGCACTTCAGTAAATGCCCTTGTAACTTGCCTAGCCTCTTCATAAAAGTCTCCGTAGACTCCTACGTGTTCGCCTCTGGGTCCGTAGGCCGGTACATCTAGTAGGAAGTCTGGTACTGCGAATTCTAGGTTTATGCTTGTGAATGGGACTTGGCTCCCTCTTGCGGCGTATGCCATGTTTAGGTTGAATATGAACATTTGCACTGCTTGTTTTATCTCATCATAGGATAGGTTGGCGGCGAATGGTGCTACGAATACGTTCCAGAGGCTCATGGCCTGGCCGCCTGACATGTTCTGTTGGGCTGCTAACATTATCTCCCCGGCATGGTTCATGAGGGTTTCAAGGTGTTTTGGCGGTCCGGCGACTGATGTGTGGTCTCCTGTGCCGTCGACTTTGAGGCCGTGTTTTATGAATAATCTTAGATCATGTTGCAGGCAGTTTAGTGGTCGGGCCGCGAAGAATTCTAGGTCGTGTATGTGGATGTCTCCTGACATGTGTGCGTCTGCTAGGCGGTGTGGTAGTATGTGGAGTAGGGTGTATTGTTTGAGTGCTTCGTCGGCTACATATTTGTGGACTGTTTCTGGGTTGTGTATCATGTTTGCGTTGTCTCTGGAGCCTTGGGTTATGAGTTCTGTTATGTTGTATACTGGTATTCCGAGTCTGGTGTATTTTTTTCTTAGGGTTTCTAGGCCGTGTTCGATGAGTTTGGTGTTGACCATTTCCCTTATCATTGGTGCTGTGAGGTATTCTACGTTGAGTTTTTTGAGTTCTTTCCAGACTTCTGTTGCTATTTTTTCTGCTAGATGTGGAGTGGCCCCTGCTTCTTTGATTAGGCTGTTTTCTATTTTTTTCTGGTCGAATGGTTCTATTGTGTCTCTTGATGTTCTGACTTTTAGTTTTCTGGCGGCTAGGTATTTGTCTGCTGTTTTTTCGTCGATATCTTTTAGTGAGGTGTATACTAGCATTTTTATTTCTTTGGTTGATATTCCATCATAGGCTGATTTAGCTACTTTTGAGGCTATTTTTTCAGCTGCCCAGAGGGGTGAGCCTACCATTAAAAGCGATTTAACGAGTTTTTCGTGGCTGAATTTTTCTCTTATTCCATTGTTTTTCAACACGCCGATATCCGCTTTTGAAGGAAGCGCGGCTAAAACGTGTGAATCTTTAATCACAAAATCACCACTTTTCAAGTGCGAATTATATATTTTTTTTGGAGGTGGAAAAAATTATCAGAAATTATTATATCAGAGCCTATATATAATTGTATATGGGTTTAAAATGGGTTAATAATCCCTTTATAAGCGGGTTGTGATTAATTAATATGCTTTTCATGAAAATCGGAAAAAAACTTCCGAAAAAAATTTTATCCAACCAATGAAAGCATAAACCTTATGATATCATCCCCCCAACATAGAAACTTAACCTCCCCTTCTACTCAAAAATAATCAGAAAAGCAATGAGATTTTCGCTAACTTTATATTTTGGTACAAATATAACTAAAAGGGAAAGAGCGCTTATTCTATTGATCGCTCCATAGCCCACCCATATGATTCAGGAGGATTAAATGTGTCAATGACTATTTCTGAGAAAATACTCGCAAAAGCCGCTGGTGAAAAAGAAGTCGAAGCCGGTGAAATAATAATGGCCAATATAGATGTGGCCATGACCCATGATTTAACAGGTCCTCTTGCTATTGAAGCATTTAAAGAAATAGGATCAAAGAAAGTATGGGATCCCTCCAAGATTGTTGTGCTCTTTGACCATCAAGTACCTGCAGATTCAATCGAAGCCGCTGAAAACCATATAATCATGAGAAAATTCGTGGAAGAACAAGGGATAGAAAACTTCTATGACATCAGAGAAGGTATATGCCACCAAATACTACCAGAAAAGGGTTATGTGGCCCCAGGAGATGTTATAGTTGGTACAGACTCTCATACATGCACCCATGGAGCCCTAGGGGCATTCGCCACTGGTATAGGATCAACAGACATGGCCATGGTCTTCGCCACAGGAAAATTATGGTTCAAAGTCCCTGAAACGATCCGCTTTGAAATAGAAGGCCTACCAAAAGACCATGTATATGCAAAGGACATCATATTATATATTATAGGGAAAATGGGGATAGACGGCGCCACATACAAAGCTTGTGAATTCGCAGGAAGCACAGTAAAAGACATGAAGATTTCAGAGAGGCTCGTGCTCTGCAACATGGCAATTGAAATGGGTGGTAAAACAGGTATCATAGAACCAGACCAGAAAACCATAGAATACGTGAAAAAAAGATCAAATAAACCATACAATATCATGAAAACAGACCTTGACGCGCCTTCACTCGAAACCATAGAAATAAACATAGAAGATCTTGAACCGCAAATAGCATGTCCACACAACGTAGACAATGTGAAACCAATAAGTGAAGTGGAAGGGACGGAAATAGACCAAATATTTATAGGATCATGCACAAACGGGCGCATAGAAGACCTAAGAGACGCCGCGAAAATACTAAAGGGCAGGAAAATATCAGATAAACTCAGGATGCTAGTAATACCCGCTTCAAGGGAAGTCTACCTGAAAGCATTAGATGAAGGCCTAATAAAGATTTTCATAGAAGCCGGCGCCCTCGTCTGCAATCCATGTTGCGGTCCCTGTCTAGGCGGCCACATAGGACTGCTCGGACCAGGAGAAGTCAGCCTCTCAACCTCTAACCGAAACTTCAAAGGTAGACAGGGGAGCCCCGAATCAGAAGTATACCTATCATCTGCAGCAGTAGCCGCAGCCTCCGCAATAAAAGGAGAAATAACGCATCCAAAAAGAATTTAAGGTGTGAATTTCATGAAAGGAAGAGTTTGGAAATTCCCAGATGATGTTGACACTGACCAGATAATACCCGGCAGATACCTTGTCATAAGAGACCCCTCAAAACTTGCAGAACACCTAATGGAAGGTGCAGATCCAGAATTTTCAAAAAAAGTTAAAGTGGGAGATTTCATAGTCGCGGGGAAAAATTTTGGGTGCGGTTCGTCAAGAGAACACGCTCCACTGGCCTTAAAAGGTGCTGGGATATCTGCAGTGATCGCAGAATCATTTGCAAGAATATTCTACCGGAACGCAATAAACCTTGGAATACCTTTACTTGAAGCCCCAGGCATATCCAAACACCTAAAAACAGGAGACAAGATAGAAGTAGACCTAGAAAAAGGGATAATAAAAAAGGATGAAAAAGAATTCAAATTCAAAAAATTGCCAGAATTCATGCTTGAAATCCTTGAAAAAGGAGGTTTAATCCCCTACATCAAAAATAACCGGTGAATTCACATGTACAAGATAGCGGTCATACCCGGAGACGGGGTTGGGAAAGAAGTGATGAACGCCGCCCTCCACATACTAGACGGCCTCAACTTAGATTTTGAATACGAATTTGCAGAAGCAGGAGACAAATGCGCAGAAAAAACTGGTGAAGCACTCCCAGACGAAACCCTTAAAATCATAAAAAACTCAGACGCATGCCTTTTCGGCGCTGCTGGAGAAACAGCAGCCGACGTCATAGTCAAACTAAGACGTGAGTTGGATTTGTTTGTTAATTTGAGGCCTGTTAAGTCTTTGCCTGGTGTTGGTGGTTTGTATGGTGGTTTGGATTTTGTTATTGTTAGGGAGAATACCGAGGACTTGTATGTAGGCCTTGAAGAGTATACAAGTGAAGGTGCTGTTGCCAAGCGCGTTATTACCCGTCGGGCTTCTAGGCGTATTTCTAAGTTCGCTTTTGATTACAGTTTACAGGAGGGTCGAGGCAAGGTTACGGCAGTGCATAAAGCTAATGTTCTTAAAAAAACCGATGGGATATTCAGGGAAGAATTCTACAAGGTCGCGGAAGATTACCCGCAAATAGAAGCTGAAGACTTTTATGTTGATGCCATGGCAATGTACCTCATCAAAAAACCCCAGGAATTCGAAACCATTGTAACAACAAACATGTTCGGAGACATACTATCAGACGAAGCAGCAGCTCTAGTAGGAGGCCTTGGAGTGGCACCATCAGCCAACATCGGCGAAAAAACCGGAATATTCGAACCAGTACACGGATCAGCTCCCAGAATAGCTGGAAAAAACATAGCAAACCCCACAGCAATGATACTATCCACAACACTAATGCTAAAACACCTAAACCAGAGAAAACAGGCAACACTCATAGAAAAAGCCCTCAAAAAAACCCTCAAAAAAGGAATAAAAACCCCAGACCTCGGAGGAAAACACACAACAACACAGGTAGCTCAAAAAATCAGAGAACAGGTTGAGGAATATCTATGAAACCCAAAGATCTTAGAGATGATATTCCCCTACTAAAAGATTATGTTTATCTTGACGCTGCAAGCACAACACCAACACCTAAACCAGTAGTAGAAGCCATGAACAGATACTATTACAAATACAATGCAAATACAGGAAGAGGCGCATATTCACTTGCTGTGAAGGCAACTGAAAAATTAGAGGATGCCAGGAAAAAGATAGCGGATTTTGTGAACGCCCAACCAGAGGAGATAATATTCACAAAGAACACTACAGAAGCTATAAATCTCGTTGCAAATGGTCTTAGATTTGAAAGGGGAGATTCCATTATCGTTCCTAACATTGAACATCATTCAAATTATTTGCCATGGTTGAAACTACGAGAAAAGGGCGTGAAAATAAAAATAATTAAAGCGGATAAAGATGGTATAATCAACCCGGCGAGCATAGAAGATGTTATCGATGAAAAAACCAAACTTATAACAATAACACATGTATCCAATGCTATAGGTTCAGTGCAAGACATAAAAAGGATTGGTAAAATCGCGGATGAAAATGGCATCCTTTTCATGGTAGATGCAGCCCAATCAATCGGCCATATGAAATTTGATGTCAAGGAACTTAAGGCCAATTTTGTGGCATTCCCAGGACATAAAGGGACTCTCGGCCCTGTTGGAACAGGATTCCTCTACTGTAACCTGCAAGAAGCTGAGGAGCTGGAACCATCAAGTCTTGGTGGAGGAACCGTGATTGATGTTCTAGGAGACCAGTTTAAATTAGAGGAGCCGCCAAGAAGATTTGAAGCCGGAACATTAAATATAGCAGGTTTCATAGGCCTTGGAGCGGCCATAGATTATATTAAAGGTATAGGTATTGAGAGGATAGAAAAACATGGTGCGCGTCTTACAAGGAGACTATACAAATTTCTAAGAGAGATTGATGGGGTTGAATGTTATGGCAATCCCCAAAATATTTATGGGATAGTATCCTTCAATATAGATAATGTAAACCCAGATGATGCAGCAAGGAAACTAGATGAAAGGGCGCGGATATGCGTCAGAAGCGGTCATCATTGCGCTATACCTGCTATGAGACATCTTGGAGTCCATGAAAGAGGCGGTACTGTGAGGGCTTCAATCCATTATTATAATATTCTAGAAGATGTTGAAATATTAGCAGAAACCATAAATGAAATATTATAAAAAAAGGATGGTGGGGATGTGAAATGACAAAAGCACAAGTGATAGCCATAATCATAATACTCATAATGATTATAAGCACAATAGCCTATGCATTAGTTTAACCCCCTTGGAGGAAATATAAATGGATAAAGTTAGAATAGGAGCCGTGGTAGCGGAATTTAACTATGACATAACCCAGATGATGTTAAAATTGGCTGAAGAGCATGCTAAGTTCCTTGATTCTGAGATAACTAAAGTAGTGCCGGTTCCGGGCGTATTTGACATGCCCCTTGCAATCAAGAAACTCTTGGAAGATGATGAAATAGATGCTGTTATAACACTTGGAGCTGTTATTGAAGGAGCAACAGACCATGACCAGATAGTGGCACAGCATGCATCCCGTAAAATAGCCGACCTTGCACTAGAATATGATAAACCAGTGGCACTTGGAATATCAGGACCCAGCATGACAAGGTTAGAAGCCCACCAGAGAGTGGACTATGCTAAAAGGGCGGTTGAAGCAGCTGTTAAAATGTATAGAAGATTAGAAAAACTCTAGATATTGGGATGGAATTGCAGATTTTAACACCCGAAGAATTAAGGGAAAAGTTTAAGGACCCATGGATAGCCCCCTACAAGAAGATCATCACAATGGTAGATAATGACCTTGTAGAAATAGTTGAATATCATCCATGCATCTCAGGCTCCCATTGGATGATCTATCAGTATCCCCGCACAAGCGAACTAATAATAAAAGCAAAAAGGGATGGGAACCGACACACTTACCTTACAAGGACGGGTAAAACCCGACTGAATCTAAAGGCGAGTTTAAACGCGGCTGGGATAGAAGAGGTTGCCGTAACTGGAGATGAGGTTAAAGTTGTCCATGCCGGTCTTGCAGGGGCTGGGGTGGGCGCTGCAATGTGCAGGGGAATGGCTGAAGGCGTGAAACGCATTGAATTATATGATATAGGTGGAGGCTCAAAGGTTGGAAGAGCGGCTGTCATAACACCAAGGATGGAGAAGGTTATTATAGGAATAGATGATACAGATACGAAGGATATGGGGGCCACTTGGACTCTAGCACATAATATTGGAGTTGAACTTTCAAGGGACGGTTTTGAATACTTGGACCATATTATAGTGCAACTTTATCCCAGAAACCCTTATAAGACGCAAAATTGTGTTTCGGTAGCATTAACATTCGCTGTTAAACCAGGAACAGGCAAAAAACTTGTAGATGAGGTTATCAGGAGGCTAAGGGAGAAAACACTCTCAGATAAGACATCTGTCGCCATATTTAAGGGCATCAAAATCCCTGGGGAGCTCAGGGAATATTCTATAAGGGCTAAGAAGGAATTGATCGGTATAAGAGATGCTAGGGAGGTTGCAAGGAAAGTGGGGGTTCAATTAGTAGAGGTCACCGGAGCCCAGGGCCAGATCGGGGCTCTTGCAGCTATTGGGTTATCCGATGATGTTGAAGAGGCTGTTAAAGTTTATCAGATATAATATCAAGGAATATTCCCTCATTTGATTTTGCGAATCGCATATTACTCTTTATCGGCTTGCCAATCTCTATTGTTATAATATGAGCACCCCAGTAGATGGTATAGTTTTCTTTGGATATGTCCTCATTAAAGTATATTGTTCTTGCATGCACCCCGTTAATATAAATAGAATATGAACCATTTTCCATGGCACCTAAGGTTGTGGCAATCTTTCTATTATCAAGATATATGGTTACTTCACGTCCATTTTTATCATTATCTTCAAGTATAATACAATTCTTTATTGTAATATTAGATTGGCTCGCAATTTTTCTGATTGCATAAAGGTTGCTGAAGACCTTGCGAAGACTACTATCTCTGATAACATCTCCTATATTCACATCTAATACTTCTCTTGCACTTGCAGGTATCCTTATAATATTACCATCACCAGACCTTGATTCATTTAGGGTGTAATCTTTCCCCCCAATATAAAGGATATCACCATAATTGAGTCCTAGGGTATCAAGGGCTTCCTTAGGCAACCTTATAGTATTATTTTCACTTTCAAGGGCGCTGTCCACAGTATATGGCCCCCTAACATCAAATGTCCTGTTCTCAGAGTTTTCTTTCCATATTATGAGGTTTCCAGGGTTGGGTTCAATTGATATTTTACCCTCATCAATATGCACGGCCCCAAGTAGTGTTGAAATCATGGCAACAAGTATAAGAGCCGATACAAGGATTGGGAAATGCATATAAACAAAGGACCTTAAAACTTGTAAACGCCCCTTTGAACGAGCGAAAACATTATATGATCTTCTAACTAAAGCTATAAGATAATAGGCCGCCATAAAAACCCCCACAACACCCATCATAATACCTAAAACTGGTGTGATTGCTCTGATAAAGAATATGCTAAATATCCCAAGGGTGGCGAGTGAAAGTCCAAGTATACACATTCTAATTGATTCTCCCATGGAATCCATCATGGTTATCCTACCATATTCAAGGGCCCTGTCCACAATTGTGCGGACGACCTCTGTAGCCACGATATTGAGGTCAGAGAGGCTTGCCATGTCATGTTCAAGTTCACCTATGTCAACTTCCTTAACGTTTAATCCTTGAACATCAGCATCGAGGACTATTCCCACATCAACTCCATAATCATCTTCAAATTTCATCCTCTCAAGGACGCTTCTCTTTGCAGCGAACTGGCCGCTTAATGGCTGTTCAAATTTTATCTCTGGGAAGAAGAATCTTAAGAGGGGTTTTGCTGTTAATTCTGTGACTCTACCAGCTTTTCTTTTAAATTTGGTTTTTGTGATATCAGCTCTCCCTTCTATGATGGGTTTTATCATCTTATTTATCTTGGATGTTGTTATATTCTTAAGATCAGCATCAAGGAAAACCACAATATCTCCATTTGAATGTTTAAAGCCTGTTTTAAGTGCAGCGCCCTTTCCACGGTTGCTTGCATGGCGTATTATCTCCGCACCCGCCTGTTTAGCCTCCTTGTAAGTATTGTCAAATGAACCATCATCCACTACAATAACTTCATCCACATAAGACGAAGCCCGAGCCGCCTTAACAACCTTTGCAACAGTTTTTTCTTCATTATAAGCTGGTATGATCACTGAAACACTAAAATCTCCCTTATGGTTCTTCAAGACGCACAATAGTATTACTATCATTAGAATTAGCCAATACATAACTCTAACCTCAAAACCTCACATTTCTTTTTTGAAAATTTTCCACACTTACTATGTATAAAAACACTAAATATATAGATTAGATAGACCACTAACAAAAGGCCTCAAATATGAAATTATAAGGAGGTAATACTCATCATATAAGCATCCACCCTCCTATAAAAGGCCCCAAAAAAATCGTGAAAATAATAGTTGGAAGCTAATTCTGGTGATTAAATGAAACCGAAAGTAATGATAGTTTTGGGAAGCGGAACAGACTACATAGTAGCAAAAAAAGCCATGAACATCCTTGAAGAACTCAAAATTCCCTATGATTTAAAGGTTGCATCAGCCCACAGAACCCACGAAAAGGTTAAAAGTATCGTTTCAGATTCCCTGAAAAATGGCGTGGAAATTTTCATAGGAATAGCAGGATTATCAGCACACCTTCCCGGTATAATCGCCGCAAACACCCACAAACCAGTTATAGGAGTGCCAGTTGACGTTAAAATAGGGGGCCTTGACGCCCTCTTCGCCTGCTCCCAAATGCCATTCCCAGTCCCAGTAGCAACTGTAGGTATTGACAGGGGCGAAAATGGCGCGCTACTCGCTGCACAGATGATGGGAACCTACAACGAGAAGATAAGATCCCGCATAATCAAACTTAGAAAAGGATACTATGAAAAAGTTGAAAAAGATGAATCCCACATTCTCAACAACATCGAAGGAAACTATTATTCACCCATCAAAATAGAAATCCCAGAACCAACAAGGAAAACAGCCAACACAAAAATTTCAGATAAAAACGCGCTTGTTTCTGTTATACCCGGAAGCTATTCCGACATGAAAATAACCAAAAAAACCACCACATTCCTAGACAGAATGGACATATCCTACGACCTAAATGTCATATCACCCATAAGATACCCCGAACGTTTCCAAGAATATATAGAGAGCCTAGAAACCGTTAAATTATTCATAGCAATCAGTGGATTGTCTGCACATGTAACCGGTGCAATAGCCGCCCTCACAGACAAACCAGTTATAGGAGTTCCCTGCGCCCTTAAAACCTATGGCCTAGACTCCCTACTCTCCATGGTTAACATGCCACCAGGAGCGCCTGTAGGTACCGTTGGCCTGGGAAATGGTGGTAATGCAGCCATACTAGCAGCCGAAATCCTCGGGATAAACAATAAAAAAATAGAAGCAAAGGTAAAAAAGCTGAAGGGAAGATCTATCAACTTCTAAAAAGCTGGTGATCAGATTGAGAAAATTTCTAAACTCCATAAAAGATGAATTCAAGATTATAAAGGTTGAAAAGGAAATTTCAACCCATCTTGAAGCTGCTAAACTCCTTAGAAAACATCCAAGGGAAATCGTGATCCTAGAAAACATCAAAGAATCTGATACACCAGTAATCTCAGGAATATGCAATACCAGAGAAAAAATCTCAAAAGCACTCAACTGTAAAATAGAAAATATAACAGAACGCATAATCCAAGCCATGGACAACCCAATCCCCATAGAAAATATTAGAAAACTTAAAAATTATAATTCTCAAAAAGCAGACCTTGGTAAGCTACCAATCCTCACATACTATGAAAGAGATGGCGGCCCCTATATCACCGCAGGTGCCATCATAGCCAAGGACCCTGAAACCAAGGTGAGAAATGCCTCAATCCATAGAATGATGCTACTTGACAAAAAACACCTAGCTGTGCGCATAGTACCAAGACACCTCTACAACTACTACAAAAGAGCCGAAAAAAAGGGAGAAGATCTACCTATAGCCATAGCTATTGGAATGCACCCTGCAACATTACTAGCAACAACAACATCAGTCCCAATAGAAATAGACGAACTAGAAGTAGCCAATAATTTCCATGATGGAAAACTCAAACTTCTCAAATGCCAGAAAGTAGATATAGAAGTACCAGAGGCCGAAATCATACTAGAAGGGAAAATCATCGCAAATAAGAGGGCCGATGAAGGCCCATTCGTGGACTTGACCGGTACCTATGATATTATACGGAAAGAACCCATCATAGAAATTGAAAGGATCCATTTCAAAGATGATTCATTGTATCATGCTATTTTACCCGCGGGATTTGAACATAAACTTCTTCAAGGACTTCCACAAGAGCCTAGAATATTCAAAGCCGTTAAAAATACCGTTCCAAGTGTGAAGAACGTTATTCTTACAGAGGGTGGCTGCTGCTGGTTACATGCAATCGTATCCATAAAAAAACAAGCCGAAGGCGATGGTAAAAATGTTATAATGGCGGCTTTATCAGCCCACCCCTCCCTAAAACATGTTGTGGTCGTTGACGATGATATAAACGTGTTCGATTTGGATGATGTGGAATATGCTATAGCAACACGCTTAAAAGAGGACGACATAGTTATAGTCAAGAAAGCAAGGGGTTCATCACTTGATCCTTCAGCATCATCTGATGGGACAACCACAAAGGTTGGTGTTGACGCTACAAAACCATTAAAAGAATCTGAAAAATTTGAGAGGGTAGCCCCCTAGATTATAATGTCGATTTTCGCATTACAAGAAGGGCACCGACCCTTTTTCAAATTCATCTTATTTATCTGGAAACCATATCTTTGTATTAGAAGCTCTCCACAATTATAACAATAGGTGTTCTCCTCTGAAAGTCCAGGGATGTTCCCAACATAAACATATCTCATACCTTCTTCTAAGGCTAGTTCACGGGCTTTGAGCAGTGTTTCTGCTGGTGTTGGAGACACATCCTTCATCTTATAATGTGGATAGAAACGGGTGAAATGTAAAGGAACTTCAACCCCAACTTCCTCTACCATGAACTTTACAAGAGCCTTAATATCATCCTCCGAATCATTGTACCCTGGTATTATAAGGTTCGTGACTTCAATGTGTATACCAGCATCATGCATCCATTGTATACTGTCAAGTACCGGCTGTAATTTCGCACTGCAAACAGTCTTATAAAACTCATCTGACATGCCCTTCAAGTCTATGTTGGCAGCATCTAAAAGAGGCGATAAAAGTTCAAGAGTTTCTTCTGTCATATAACCATTGGTAACATAGACCGTCTTGATATCATCTTTATGGGCAAGTTCTGCGCAGTCAAGGGTATATTCAAGCCATATTGTAGGTTCATTATATGTCCATGCAATGGACCTACAATTGTATCTCTTTGTGGTTTCAATAGCCTCTTCAGGTGTTATGTCCACGGTGTAAGCCTCATCTATTATAGCCTGTGAAATATTCCAATTTTGGCAATGTTTACAGCGGAAGTTACATCCAACTGTTCCTAGAGAGTAGACAAAACTTCCAGGGTAGAAGTGGAAGAGAGGCTTCTTCTCGATGGGGTCCACTGCAGATGAAGATACAGCAGCATAAATCAAAGTGTAGAGTTTACCATCCCTGTTTTCCCGTGTAAGGCAAAATCCTCTTTTACCCTCCGGGATCAGGCACCTCCTATTACATACACCACATTTCACCCTATCATCGACTTTTTCATAGAGAATGGCGTCTTTTATCAATTCCAACCCCTCAGATGTTCATATCCTTTCACTGGTAATGTGTATGTCTCTCTTTCTTTATCAATTATTTCAATGATTCCAGTATTGGTGACTTCGCCTATGATATGGAAATCTAATTGTCCCTGGAGTGGGATGACATTTCCCTGAGGGATTGTGAAAAGGAGTTCAAAATCTTCACCATAATAAAGTCCTAATTCAATAGGGTCCACATTGAAAAATTCCGCTATTTTCTCAACCTCCGGTGGTATGGGGATCCTTTCCTCGTATAATCTTATACCAAGGTTTTTGGGGGAGGCGTTTATCAGTTCATTCAGTTCACTCACCAGTCCATCTGTTATATCAGTGGCCGCGTTTACAAGATGCGATTTTGCTATTATAAGCGCCTCTTTTAACCTTGCAACGGGTTTAAGGGCATGATCTAATACCCTGGAGAGAGCATCGTCAGCTATAGGGACTGAATTTATCTTATCTGAAAGAAGTATTTTTATACCGGCCGCTGCAAGACCTAAGGGTCCTGTTACCGCCACTAAATCGCCTTCCCTTGAACCCTTCTTTAATAGCACGTCCTTTTTCGGTGTTCTGCCAATAGCCGCCCCTGCCAATATTATTTCATCTGCTTCGTTTGTGTCTCCACCGATAAGGGGTATCTTGTAGTAATGGCAGGCTTTGAGTATGCCTTCAAGAAGTTCGTCGAATTTTTCGACTTTCATTTCACTTGGAAGACCCATGGATATTAAGAATCCTAATGGTTCCGCCCCCATGGCGGCTAGATCACTTACATTCACTGTTACACTTTTCCAGCCCATTTGTTCATGTGTCATGGGCTTGGGGAAATGTGAGGTTTGTCTTAATAGGTCGCTGGTTGCAACAATATATTCTTTGCCCATGTCTATGAGGGCTGCGTCATCACCAAGACCTTCAATGTGAAAATCTTTCAAATGGAACCTTATATTAGATATTATCCTTTCTATAAGTTTTTTCTCTCCCAGATCTGAAATTTTCATTTTTATAGCCAATTATAGGGCTGAGTTCACCCTATCTTTTATTATTTCGACAATTCTCGGGTCTGCGCCGAGGGGTTCTGTATAGATTATTTCACCATCAAAATCTGCCTTTTCATCATGTTCATGGTGATGATGGTGATGTTCTTCTTTGTCTATTCCTAGTATGTGGGGTATGTCATGTTTTGTGTGGACTCCATGGGCAAGGAACACTGGTGTGACGATTATCTTGTTAACGCCTTTTTTTGAAAGTTCTTTTATGGCTTCGGGTATTGTTGGTTTTGAAATGTTCATGAAACCTACCGCAACTGGATATTCTACTTCTAGCTTGTAGAGTTCGGCGAGTTCTTTTATAACTTCTTCTCCATATGGAAGTCTGCTTCCATGGCCTACTAGTAAAATTCCTATTTTATCTTGTTGGTTTGAATTTGAATCCATATGTTATCACTCCATCTTGTCCTTCTTCCCTTATTTTTCTGAATACTACTTCGACTTCGTCTCCTATTTTTATGTTGTTGGGGTCGCAGTCAACGATTTGTGTGGTTACTTTAACTCCTTCTTCTAATTCGACTATTGCCACAACATATGGTGCCAAGTTTTTGAATTCATCGCTGGGGGTGTGTATTACTGAGTAACTGTATATTTTACCCCTCCCCGCGAATTTTATGTCCTCTAGTTCGCCTTTTCTCCTGCAATTTGGGCAGACTATGCGCCTGGGAAAGAATACAGAACCACATTTTAGACATCTGGAGCCTAGTAGATTGTAACGTTGGGGGATATGACGCCATGTTCTCACGGTTTCTGACATTTTATACCTCCGTTTTATTCTAAGCTTGTATTGAAACTTTTTAGCTTGTTGTGAAAAAATTTTCTATCCTCTACTCTGAATTTCTCTGTTATTAGTTTTTTTTATCTGCTCTTGTATCTGGTATTGAGGGGTTGGTTATTAAAGCTTTTTTACCTTTTTATGTTATTTAAATTATATACCATGGGGTAATACTTTCTTTTATCCCTCTGTTGCTTGTCAAGACCCCGACACCTTGAAAGGAGGGGGTTACAATGGGGGGAAGCGGGGCTTATAACAGTCCTGGGGGGAGCGTGAAGTCGGGGGTGAACTCCTCAACTTTGCAAAATTTCATGTTTGGGAAGCCCCCCATGCATGGGGGGAGGTCACTCGTCTTTTCATATTTATGATAATATTTTTATAATATTATGTATTATAGTATTATGTATGTTGGGGGATGAAGGTTATGTTATGAATGGGATGGTTCTTCTAATCATAATCCCAGTTTTCATATTGTTTTTTAACACTCTAACCGTATTAAGTTATGAAAATAAGGCTAACATTGAATCTATAGATTCAAAAAGTGTTGAATTGGTGGTTAAAGACGTGGAGAGGAATATACCAATTATAACATTTGATGTTTTGAATAAAAGCGCCTATGAAGTCATTGAAGGGAACCTGACAATCAAAAACAGCGGCGAATATGTGAAAGAGAGAGTGCAGGATAGAGTTAACATGCTTAATTATAGCTGTGATGTGAACTGCACCATAAAAACCATAACAACATATGAAAAGGATCCATTCTATATTGAGGTGAATTCAACGATAACAGTCAAAAAGGGTGATATTAGACATGCAGAAAACATTTCACAATTAGTATCCATTGAAGGACTGCCAGATCCGCTCCCATTTACAAAATGCGATCCAATATCCCACAATCTTACACATATAGAATATCACCATAGCCTAACAGCATATCTAGAAAATAAAAACATGGAAAACGGATCATTTTATGAAAACGCCACATCCCCTTTTATTATTAAAAAATGTCCATATGAACCCTATGAAACCCACGGATCTGCTTATATATTAGCTGATTGCATCCAAAATTGTTATTATCATGAAAGTAATGATGGGGCTTGTTATCTTTGCAGACTCGAAGGAAAAGCTACATGTCCACACCAGGGTATAGAAACCTTCATAATCCCCAATGAACTGAATAATGGCTCCACCGTAGCCTCAGTGGATCATGTCATATTCGAAGACCTATATGAAGGTTCGCCCATTATAATAAACACTACAAGAACATTTATACTCTTCCTGGATGAAGCCCACAAAAGGAAGTATGGGATAGGATGAATGAAAAGGGACTGGTCTTCTCAACAGACATGCTATTATCAATGATCATCCTAACAATTATAATAGGCATCTCCAGCAATCTAATAGATATAAACAGGCAAATAACCCATGAGAACCTTCAAAGGTACTACCTTGAAAGGATCGTGAGTGAGACAACCCAAACCCTAATAAATTCACCAGGCTCCCCAAGTAATTGGGAAACCCTCCCAGACACTACCAATGTTATCCCAGGTTTATCCACAAATGAAAGTTCAAATGTTTTATCCTATGATAAAATCTGCAAATTAAAAGCCACACCAGAACTCTCCAACAAGATACTACCACAAGTACATGCAAACATAACAATATACCCAAAAAATAATGATATACCCCCCATACAAATTAAAAGCGAAGAAGGAAACCCAAAAGAAACATTCATAATAAACCGGACAGTCCAATGCGACTTCTACAAGAAATATGTTATCCTAGAAATAAATTCAAAATCTAATCCTTGTTATAGGCATGAGACATGGAAGTGTGGCCATTTCAAAGTAACAATGGAAGAAATCGAAGAGAATAACTATTACCTCCTATTAGATAATCCAGGGATAACATGGATCATGGACACCCCAGAAAATATGAGCAATGAAGAAAACATTGGAAGATCCCCTATACTCTTAAATGACAAGATCAGAAACCTATTATCTTCAAGTTCTACTGATATAATATGGATACATACAAAGGGTGATGGTAAAGTTTTAATAGTTTCAGAGCCTAAAGGGGCTTCTATACCACTTCAAATGGCCTATTTCCAAGTTCAACCATGCGATTTTGTGGTGGTGGCATGGATTTAACTTATCGCCGCTGCTAAGCCCCCATGAAAAGGTGGGGATAATTCACACGTTCAGAAGGAGTATTATCATTAAAACAAGGCAAAGATTTGCCATAGGATCTGTTAAACTTGTTGAAAGGGGTACAACAACATTATCCGGGTCTAATTCTCTTCTATATGAGAGAGAATTTAGATAGAATCCTAGGATCAGGAGGAAGGGTGTTAGGATATAACCTGCAAATGAACTTATCATGACCATTTTATGGATTGGAATAGTTGGCAGGCCTAATGCCGTGCTTATAAGATAGGCTAAAACTCCTATTGTTGGGTAGATTATAATTGACAGTATTATGATTATCCCAAAGTTATGAAGGGCTCCTTTTCTAGGTATTAAACTTGGGGGTATAATACCTGAGTGCAAACCAGAGGATAGTCTAGCGCCCAGTATGCTTACAAGGTCTCCGCTTTCCCCTGAAAATAATGGTACAAGTGCGAGTATACTAGGATTATCTAATATTGTGGATAGTTTTGTGTTTAGTATGCTACCTGCGGTTGTTCCAAAGATTGAGCAGAGGAGGAGTACGGGGACGCTTTGACTAACTATACTCTTCAAATACTTACCACCCCTTAAGCCTATTAGAAAACCTATTAAACCCAATAAAATGAATAGAAGGAAAAATGTAAATTCTAGGATCGTATTTTTCACCAATTCTAGAAATAGGATGGCTATAAAAAGTGATGGTAATGTGAACAAGTCCCCTGATGCTGCTATCAGTGGTGTTGTGATATTATCAGGATCCCATCCATTCTCATAACTTTTGAGTGCAATGAGAATCGTGGCAGGTAATAGAAAGATCCCAGAGATTATACCGCCCATCACTGATATTATGGTGAAATCAACCATCCCTATATTTTTAAAATTTGAAATTTCACAGATCAACCATGCCATGAATCCTAGAAATATTGACATTATCAAGGTAAGGATTATTGTAGCTTCTATGTTCTCATTTAAAACCTTAGACTTTCTAAGTTCGGTGGATAATATACCAATGTGAAGGTTTGATCCGAGACGTGAACCTAGAGCACCGAAGATGTTACCTCTCATTCCAATTGCACCAGGTATAAGTACAATAAGGCCTGGGTAAGCTTCTAATAAATGTGACATTTTACCAAGGACTATGCCTGCTATGAGGTCGCCGATTGCGCATATAAGAAGTGCGACTAGACTTTCACCTAGTGTGCGTTGTATGCTTTTTATAAAAAAATTTATTTTCTTGAAGGTTTCGAAGAATCTTATAAAAGCTTTTGAAGAGATTATTGAAACATTAACTAGACATGTGAGCAGGTGATCCAATATAATCCTGATTTTCTCTGTTAATTTTTTCATCATGGTGGATCACCTGCAACTTCCCCTGTGTTATTATTTTAGAGTTCATCGAGTGACATTTCATTTTTTGCAAGTTTTCTTAATAATTCCGCCCCTGCTTCGTTGCCCTTGGCTATGAGGATATCTTTCTCAGCAAGGACTGTGTTCCTGTCGGGTCCATAAATCCAAGATTCGTCTCTTCTTATGGCTATTATGCGCATACCAGTCCTTGTCCCTAATAGGATTTCCCCTAATGATTTTCCGGCGAGTTCAGATCCCTCTTCTATTGTTACCCTGACGATTATCTCATCAGACTCCTCCATCACCATTTTAAACACTGGATGCGGTTTTATACCCTTCAAAACTAATTCTGCGATGTCCTTAGCGGCGTCTGCTATGTTTTCAGCGGCTTGTCCCACCTCGAGCAGGGCTGTGAGTTCCTCCGCATCTTCAACAGATCTTGCGGCGAGTAGAGACTCCTTCTTGATCTCATAGTTAAGCCTGTTCACCTTATTCTCTAACTTTTTAACTTCCTCTGCAGCATCTTTACTATTAAATAAAAGCGCGGAATATGCTAAATCAACCATTAATTCTGAAAGGTTTTTCATTTCAATCAGGATATCTTTAACACTAGCCCTGGACAATTTTCTTCCCCTCACACTAATCTAGTTTTATAGATACAATGCCTCCTCAACTTTAAAAGTTCCCTTTTTTTCTTGTTAAGATCTTCAACATCTTCTATTATATTATCCAAACTTTTCTTTAAACATTTAACCGTGTCTTTTTCATGGATCCATTCACATTCTTGACAACTCCAAACACCTTTATCTTTTATCCAGTAACCTCCAGTTGAACCGTCACCACATGGATAAAATGGACAGTAGCAGAATGTGCAATCCTGTCCTTCAAAATGACATGGGTAATACCCACATTCTAGATTCGAACCCTCCTGTATTTCCCCTTTAATATATTTTTCATAATATTCACGCGCAAGGGGGTGGATAAAATGTTTAAGGGCATATCCCCTCGGCGTTATCATGTGACCTTCTCTAATATACGTTGTGGGATTCCCAATTATTAAAAGGGTTGACATGTCTATCTCCCCAACCTCCAAACCCCCAAGAGTGGTTATCTTAGCCGTTCCACTCCTAACAATCCCAACAGGTGTTTCAAAGGCTAAATGTTCCCTAATTATCTTTAAAGCCTCAATTAACGGCTTTTCCCTTCTTTTGCCCCTTGGATTATAAAATACTATCACAAAACCTGCTGTCACAGCATTTTCAACCTTCTTTTTTATTTCAGAAAGTGGTGTTAAAATATCACTTAAACTTATAACAGCAAAATCATGTAATGGAGCCCCAAGGATTGAAGCCCCATAATTTGCAGCTGTCACACCAGGTATTACCTCAACTTCTATATTGGAATATTTATCTATTAAATGAAAAAATACATTAGCCATCCCAAAAACCCCAGGATCCCCAGAACTTATAAGCACCACGTTCTTTCCTTCCATGTGCTTCCTTATTGCGATTTCCGCTCTCCTGATCTCTTCTCGCATCCCTTTCTCGATTATCTCCTTACCCTCTATGATATCACGGATTCTATCAACATACCTTTTATAGCCTATTATAACATCAGCCTCTTCTATGGCTTTAAAGGCCCTGAATGTCATATCCTCCCTTGTAGGGCCGATACCAACAATTTTAATCATCTGTTCACCTAATAAATGCGGATAATAGAAAGTACCTTTATTGTTTTCACATCTACTTTGATGGTGTCACCTTCAACTGTTGCCATTGCTGTTGCGCTTATCAAGAATCGGGCTGTGGGTCTTATGACTATTTGACCAGTGGATTCTGTTACGTTTTCTCTATAGCCAATGGCTGTAATGTTAACATTTATACGCTCATTTTCAAGATCGTCAAAGGTTGTTGTATTAAGTGTTTCTAATTCAACACCATCTAGTTGGGCCTTTTCTTGGAGTGTTTGGACTACTTCCATTTTATTAGTGATGTTGATATTTTCTGGTTTGGGGCCTATCACCTCTTTACCTATTTTTAGGTAGGAAGAGAGTATGTCTAATTGTTCGTCTATTAATTTTTTCACGTCAGGTGGTTGTGAAGTAACTAGTGTATATGAGCCTATAACTCCTGCTTCGAAGAATACCATGAATAGTATTAGGAATAAGAAGAATTTGAGTATCCTTGACATTAGATCACCTTTCCATGTGCTGATAGGGGTTTTCTGCCGCTTTTTAGTATTATGGGGGGGTTTGTGGATCCTTTATATAAAATGTGTATGGGTAACCCATTTATCATAGTTTTTATCATAGTTTATTAAAAGGGATCTATAATAAAGTTTCGACTCCAGCTATGATATATGATAAAATTGTCAAAGATTGATTACCATGAGCCGAGATATACTTTTAAAACTTGCAGAGGATGGTTTGCTTATACAACCTGAAGCCTATGAAAAAATCAAGTTACTAGAGGAGGAAACCATCTTTAGTATTATTGAAAATCTAAAAAACCAGAGAAAAGATGGTGAACTTTTAATCATAACACCTGAAAAACTCAGCACGGATTTTAGCATGTCAGAATCGGATCTAAAGGCTAAAGAACCTGAGAAGAAGTTTGATTTTAAGATAATTAAGGATACTAGCATGCAATCCTATACCACAGGCGAAATAAAGGATATGGAAGAATATTTTAACAGCAGATACAATAAATTAAAGGAAATACTATTAGAAAGAAGCGAGTTTAAGGATCATATACCAATTTCAAGCGCTTCACCCCATTATGATGTTATAAGTGTAATCGGGATGATCAGAGATATCAGAGACACTAAAAATAACCACAAAATAATAGAAATAGAGGATGAAACAGGAGAAATAAACCTTATAGTCCATAAAGAAAATCGTAAATTATTCGAAGAAGCCAATAAACTTGTTAGAGATGAGTTGATAGGGGTTAAGGGTAGTTTAAAGGGCCGTTTCATAATACCCTCAGAGATAATCCATCCAAGCCTCCCTAGAATAGAGGAAAAACCCATGGATTTCTCCACAGTCTTCATCTCAGATACCCACATAGGCAGTTCCACATTCCTAGAAGAATCATTCAAAAAATTCATAAAATGGTTAAACTGTGAACTCGGAACCAATGAACATATGAAAATAGCAGAAGATGTCAAATATCTTATCATAGCCGGTGACATAGTCGATGGTATAGGAGTATACCCAAACCAAGAAAAAGAACTCATAATAAAAGACCTAAACGAACAATATGAAGAAGCCGCCAGACTCATAGGCGGGATAAGAGACGATATAAAGATAATAGTAGCTCCAGGTAACCACGACGCATCCAGGATAGCAGAACCCCAACCAGCCATACCAAAAGAATATGCAAAACCATTATATCAGCTAGATAATATAGAACTCGTAAGTAACCCATCAATTATAAGTTTAGACGGGATCAAAGTACTAATATACCATGGCAGGAGCTTCGATGACATGGCAATGACAGCAAACCACCTATCACATGAAAAATCAGATCTCATAATGGCCGAACTTTTAGAAAAGAGACACCTAGCCCCCATCTATGGAGAGAGAACACCACTAGCATATGAGGTCGAAGACCACCTTGTCATTGAAGAAATACCCCACATATTCCATGCAGGACACGTCCATATTAACGCCTATAAAAAATACAAGGGAATTCACCTTATAAATTCAGGGACATTCCAGTCACAGACAGAATTCCAGAAAATCTACAATATAGTCCCAACATGTGGCCAAGTACCAGTACTGCATAGAGGAGAAATAAAGATACTAGAATTCAATTAATCAACACCCCTCATAGGATGGTGACTCTTTTGGTAAACATTAAAAAATTGGTTGAAGCAGCCCATTACCTTTATAAAGGCGGTTTTGTATCAGGTTTTGCGGGTAATATTAGCATGCGCTTGACCAGGGAAAAAATCGCCATAACCCCCACTAGGATCCCCCTTTCCCTAGTGACAGAAGAGAACGTGGCCATTGTTGACATGGATGGGAGAAGATTATTAGGTGGGAATCCCTCCTCAGAAGTATACCTTCACATTGGCATCTATAAAAAAAGGAAGGATATAAATGGGATAGTACATACACATTCACCCTATGCAACTGCATTCGCTTTTTCAGATAAAAGATTAAAGGGACTAGAAGGTTTTAATGGGATTAAAGGAGATTCCATAGAAAAGGTAGCATATCATAGGCCTGGTAGTATGGAACTTGCCAGAGAATGCGCTAAAAAGATAAAAGATGGTAAAATTTTAATCTTAGAAAATCATGGAGTCGTATCTTGTGGTTCAAATCTCCAGGAAGCTGTTCAACTTGCGGAGTTTATAGAAGAAAGTGCCAAGATACAATTCCTAGCCTATATACTCAAAAATTTAAATTAGAGGTTATTCTCCGGTTCCTATTGATTCAAGTTCACTTAGGATCTCCCATATCAGTGTCCTTGCATGTATTGGGATATTAGGATCATTACTAATCTCGTCTAGTATTGAGATAACGGTACTCGCTCGGATGGTAACATCTTCCTCCTCATCTTGTAGTATTTCATTCGATTCCTCCGCAGCCCTTCTAATATTCCTCGGAACGCTAGTATCTTCCATTATATTCTTTAAAATCTCGGAAACTCTCTCAAAAGTCTTGTTACTCATGTTAAAATCCTCCCTTTCTTTTAAAAATAAAATTTTAATGATCCTCTTTTTGCTTGGTTTTATTTTGTTGCACACTCTTTAAAACTTTTTCTCGGGATACAGCTACAGCTATTGCAATCCCATTAAAAGTTGTTTTTCTTATGATAAGTCGTGACCCTTCACCTGCAACATGAAGTGCGGCGGCTTCGCAGATGCTTCCCACACCAAATCTATCCTTTACAAAATCAGATGTTGAATATGTATCTTTAGACCTTAAACTGTTTAAATCCACAAATTTTAGTGGTATTCTTAGGATCTTTGAGGTTTTTATTATACCTTCTTCGTTTTTTTTCATTTCACCTGTTGCAAGGGCATCTATCCTTCCAAGTGGAAGATCTAAAAATGATAATGTCCTTTTTAAACCTTCTATTATCTTTTTTTCACTTACACCTTTTCTTGTACCTATACCTGCGACGAGTTTTCTGGGTTTTATCAGGAGTTCATCTTTATCCATGATCGCCTTAACAACTTTATTCCCATCTTTTATTAATTTGTAACTTTTCTTAAAAAACGGATCATCACATAAATATTTCAGTTTCCTGGGAGCCTTAATTTCTACTTTTCGACCCTCTAGGATAGCCTTGTTAAATTTAACTATTTTTTCAAGGTTTTTTATTTCCCAATAGTATTTTTTTGCCAGTGCATCTATACTCATATAACCATGGACATCGGTAGATGTTGTGATAACTGGTCTTGCATTTGTTAATTTTGCTATTTTTAATGTTAGATTATTCGCCCCTCCAAGATGTCCAGAAATCAAACTTATAACATGTTCTCCAGCATCATCCATCACAATAATTGCAGGGTCTTGTTTTTTATCTGATAAAAGTTTACAAGTGCTTCTTATCATTATACCAGCAGCCATTATACCAATAATCGCATCATACCCTCCAAATATCCTTTTAAGGGTTTCTTTAACGTTTTTATGGAAAATATCGACTTGAAATATTGTTGGATCTTGTGAAAGTTTCCCTTTAATCTGCTTTGAAATTTCTAAGCCCCTTTTTGTCACTGATAATATGGCTATTCTCAGGTTAACACCCCCAAGATGATAATGGGTAATATGAACAGTGCAACAGTGACATATGATAGTTTTAATGCATCATCAATTGCAGACGTGTTTAACTTATTGTTTTCATCCCCAATCTTGTATACACCAGGTTTTTCTAAAGCGATTTGAAGGGCTCCCGCGGCAGCGGCCATTGGATAACCAGAATTTGGACTGGGAGTCAATTTACCGTCACGTAACATGAGCTTTAAACTGTCCTTCCAATCCATTCTTAATATGAAAGCCGCGATTACTATAAGAAACCCTGTTATCCTCGCAGGTATATAATTTAATATATCATCAGCTCTCGCAGGGAACCATCCAATGGAACGATTTTCTTCGTCCTTGTAACCTACCATAGCATCTAATGTATTAATAACCCTATATCCCATCGCCCCTGGAAGTCCGAATAAAATGAAGAATATTATTGGAGATATTATAGAATCTGTTATATTTTCTGTTAAACTTTCTATCAGAGCAGATGTAAGCTGTTCCCTGGTAAGTTTAGATGTGTCCCTGCTTACAAGCTTTGAAATATGCCGGCGCCCCATTTCTATGTCTTTTTCAAGTTCATTTTTTGCCTTTATGATTGATTGGAACAAAAATTTAATGGAAATTGTTGTGGAAAATAGAAAAGATGATAAAAGCATCTTAAAAAGCCAAGGTAAAAATTCAATGAGTGAAAGTGGAATAATAAACGCTGAAAAAAGGATGAAAGTCAATATTATCCCTGAAATTTTCCTTCTGCCAAGTTTACCTTTCAAATTTTCTGTTATTTTACCCATCCATACTACTGGGTGAAGATAAACTGGCGGTTCACCTAATATAACATCTATCAAAATTCCGATTATAAAAATTTCCATGTTGTTCAATATTATGAAATTTCCCTCCTTTTAACAATTCTCCCATCCTTATCCATATATATAATATAATATGACAATATTTAGGAAGAGAAGGTGATAATTTTGGAGGGTAAAATAAAAACATGGCTCAGCGAAGAAGGTCTTCTAAGGCAAATAGTAGATGATGAAAATGCCAATTTCCATTTCATTGTAAATTATCCCGAAGATCATGTGATGGATATCATACAACCCAAAGGTAAAAAAGACCTCATATTAGTTGCATGTGCCACAAGTGTAAGCCCAGAACATTTATCAAAGATCAGAGAATTAAGCGAATCCAAGAGGGAAGAATTCCTCTGGCAGGTCAGATTCTCCTTAAACAGGTTTCTCGTGGACTTCCAATTAGAACATCCAGGGAACGTCTTGGAAAGCTATCTTGTAACTGATGAAATCTACAACGATGCGCTAACTAAAGACAGGCTAATATCCACCATCAAAAGAGTGTTCAAAGCAAAATTACATATTCTATGGCTCATACAAAAAAAATTTGGAGGAAAAAAGGACGAAGTACATGAAGACACAATGTATGTTTAGACCAGAGAGAGAGGTATATTTCAACTGTAAAATAAAATGACACCCCCCACCAATTTAGGAGAGAGATCAATTTCAACTGTAAAAATTCATTGAAGAAAAAATACACTTGAAATTTATCTGACTGGCCATAAAAAATATTATAAAAATCTATATTAAAAGTGAAATAACAAGCAAAAAGGTACATCAATTCACAGTTATCATTTAATTTGAAAACTTTTACTGGATAAAGTTCCTTCAGGAATATAATCCACCTATTATATGTGATATTAACCTATCCTTAAAGGACTTATGTTCTTTTCCTTTTTCTAAGAGGGCTTATAAAAAGTTAGGTTCTCCACAAGCACTTAATAACAGTTCCTAGACATATAATTCCATTACCAGCACCCCATAACCTTCTACTAATATTCCCATCCTTTCTTTGAAGGGACGGCTTAACAGCAACGGTAAATTATGTAGATTATGAATTTTCTAGTTTTAAAAGCAGAATATTCCTAAAAGTTAGTATTTTATGAAACAAGTTTTGATAAAAGTGCTCTTAAACATAGAAATGCGCCTATGTCTCCACTTGAAATTTTATTTGACATGGAATAAAAAACTGGAAAATAAAGCCATGAAGCCAGCGCCTAAATAAAGTTCTAAACACCGAGCACATACTATCATAGCCGTTCCCCCATTAATAAAAGACCTTTAAGGGTCTTGATGACAGAAAGGGGCCATAGCCTGTTCCAGAAAAATATGCATCATATGATCATGAATAAGAATACAAAAAAAATCAATCAAAATCAAAAAATAGAAATCCTAGATAGCTTAATGTGAGCAATAATTGGCTATGCTTTTCTAATTTTTGCGCATTTAGAATTTGCATGATACATTCCTCTATTTTTTACTTTGGCTTCTTTCATTGTAACTGTATCATAATCTTGCTTGCTTTTGTGGGGAATGGTGATTGAATGAACAATCCACTTTGCTTTCATTCTTCCTTTTGCTCTGCAGAATTATACATAGAGCAAAAAAAACTTGAAGCGTTATCCCCCGGATAATTTAAGTGAAAACGAATTAATAAACTTTACATTTTTTTTACACTTCTATGGGTTGTCAAAAACAGGGGAGTTGATTATTGAAAGCTTTTTATAGTTTCGGCGCCTGTCATGACGCTTATATACGACTTTAAGCTTTTTTTTGAAAGATCTTTTATTTTCGTGTTGTTCATCAGATTTTTTTGGCTGTTAGAATTGTGGAAAATCTAGATACTATCAAATAAACATGTTGATGAAATTAGCCTCCGAATCTCACAGGGATAATGGGGTTTAGTGGCCGAGTGAGCCTGCCAGTGAGGATAATACCCCTAGACGGGGACCAAGAAGGCTCCATTGCGTAAGCAAGAGATACTTCATTTATTTTTTTTGTCTATTTCCCTTGCTGTAGGGTTTTGTTTTTTGAAGCCTAATTTTTCTATTCATGCAAAAATAATTATTTGGAGCAAATTTTTCTGTTTCTTGTAGTAAATGTTATCTTTTTCTTTGTTATAGAAGTTTTCTTGGCTGTTGTTCCAGAAAATATTGATACTATGATGTAGCATGAATTTCAATACAATTTTTGGCAGGGCCGTTTCTTAGTTTTTTTTTTGAGATGTCTTATATGTTTTTTCTATTTTTACAGTTGAAATGTACCTCTCTCTCTGGTGTGCTGTACTTGTGTTTTATTTTTACAGTTGAAATGTACCTCTCTCTCTGGTGTAATATTTTTTTGCATAATTTTAATAAAAAGTTTTATGTAAGATTGTTTATGAAAAGTTACACTTGCAATAGAACTAATAATTTAATGTATTTTAAATTCATGGGGGTGTGGTGTTAGATCATTTTGATTTTATAAGTATATCATAAGGGGATCTAAAATTTTATTAGAAGTGATATCATGAACGTTTTCGATGAATTGGGGAGTAGGAAGTCAGTTTTCAAGGATAAAAGGTTTTTGGATCATAGGTTTCTGCCTGATAAGTTACCTCATCGTGAAGAACAGATAATGGCTATAGCAAAGTATTGGGTGGAGGCGCTTAAGGGTGTTACACCACCAGATATTACCATTTATGGGAAGACTGGGACTGGTAAAACTGCAGTGGCTAAATTTGCCATGAAACAGCTTAAAGAGGCCTCTAAGGATTATGATGTGAATGTGAGAACGGAGTATATACGTTGTACAGATTATACTACTGAGTATCAGGTTTTGGCAAGATTATGTCAACAGTTTGGAAAGGATGTGCCTTATCGTGGATGGACAAAGGCGGAAGTTATAAACACTTTCAGAAGTCTTTTTAAAAGGAATGTTTTTGGACAGGATCTTATACTTATTGTGGTGCTTGATGAGGTAGATATTTTGCTTAAAAATGATGGTGATGGTCTCTTGTATACTTTGACGCGTACTGATAATGTGTCGATACTTTCAATTAGTAATTATGTAGACTTTAAAAAGTTTATAAAGCCTAGGGTTAGGAGTAGTTTGAGAGATCGGGAGATTGTTTTCCCACCTTATGCAGCGCCACAATTGTTTGATATACTCAATGAGCGTTCCAAATTGTCATTCAAGGAAGGGGCTCTTGAAGACGATGTTATACCATTATGCGCGGCTTTAGCGGCTAAAGAGGAGGGTGATGCTCGTTATGCTCTTGACCTTCTGAGGACCGCTGGGGAAATAGCGGATGAGCAAGGTTCTAATATTGTTATAGGGGACTTTGTAAGGGACGCGAAGGATTATATCGAACATAACAAGGTTACGGATATTATTATGACGCTTCCGAGTCAGCAACAGAGGGTATTGGAGGCCATACTCCATCTTACTAAGCGTGATGAGGAGATATCATCTGGGAGGCTTTATGAGGTTTATAAGAGGATATCACAGGGAGATGCTGTCTCTTATAGACGAATATTTGATTTTGTTAACGAATTAGAAATGTTAGGGCTCATATCTACTAATACTATTTCAAAGGGTAGGGGTAAAGGTAGAACTAATATTATAAAGTTGCAATGTGATACATCCATCCTTGAAAATGCTCTTTGGATGTGAAATTTATTTTATAAGCGCTTTTAGAAGGGCCATTCTCACTGGCATTCCATAGAATGCTTGTTGGAAATATTTACACTGTGGCATGGCATCCACATCAACTGATATTTCATCTACGCGGGGTAGTGGGTGCATTACTATTAAATCTTTCCCATTTAACATTTTGGCGTTTATTTGATAGGCGCCTTTGATCCTGGAGTATTCTTCTGGGTCTGGGAATCTTTCTTTTTGTATCCTTGTCACATAAAGTACGTTAACATGGTCTATGATATCTGTGATCTTAGTGGTTTCGTGGATAGTTATTTTATGTTCTTTTAGGTCGTGGATTATGTCACGTGGCATTTTAAGTTCTTTTGGTGATATGAATACCATGTCAACATTAAACATGGCAAGTGCGTATGCGAGGGAGTGGACTGTCCTACCATATTTAAGATCGCCAACTAGAGCTACTTTTAAACCCTCTATTTTATTAAATATTCTTTTCATTGTGTAAAGGTCGAGGAGTGTCTGTGTTGGGTGCTGGCCTGCTCCATCTCCTGCGTTTATGACTGGTATATCTATAATGTCTGAGATGTAGCGGGCTGCTCCTTCAGCGTTGTGTCTTATTACGATTGCATCAGCGTAGCATGCAACTACTCTTGCAGCGTCTGCTAGTGTTTCGTCTTTAGCGGCTGAACTTTCAGCGGCTTCTGAAAATCCTATTACGCTTCCTCCTAGTCTTTTCATTGATGCTTCGAATGAGAGTCGTGTTCTGGTTGAGGGTTCATAAAACATCATGCCTAGTATTTTACCTGATAGGATCTTTGAGGTTTTTTGGGAGCGGGCGATGGGCTCCATTTTTTCTGCTTCTTTTAATATGAGTTCTATATCTTCTTTTGTGAAATCTTTTATTGATATGACATTTTCTAGTTTGAAGCCCAAGTTAATCACCTTATATTTTTCTGGTGAATGTTAGGTAGCCTGTATGTCCAATCATCCGTGTTCGTGGTCTTGTACCTTTCCTTTTTACTTCTATTTCCCTTGTGACAACTTCGAGGGTTTTTATCTCTTTAAATCCGCATTTTTTAGCTTTCTTGTGGATGATTTTAATGGGTTCTATGTATGGGGTGTAGAATACGATCCATCCACCATCCTTTAGCGCGTTCTTGGCGTTTTCTATGATCTCCCATGATCTTGGGAGGTCTAGGAATATGAGGTCTAGGTTTTTTTCTCCTATACCTTCTTTTATATCTTTATTTTTGAGTGTTATGTTTTTCATCCCAGATTCTTCTATATTCTTTTTTGCCAGTGCTGCGAAGTCTTCTCTTATCTCATAGGTGTAGACTTTTCCCGTGTCGCCAACTATATTTGAAAGGGTGATTGCAACACTCCCTGAACCCGTGCCTGCATCTAGGACGCGCTGACCGCTCCCGAGGCCTGTGTATGCAATTACTGTTCCTATGTCTTTTGGTAGTATGATGGATGATTTTCTTTCCATTAATTCTATGAAGTCGTTGATATTGGCTTTTATAACCTTGAATTCTTTTCCAAGGTGTGTTAGTAGTTTATCTCCTGGGATGCTCTTTTTTATTTTTTCTTTTTTTATCATCCCCAGGTCGCTTTGGAAGTCTTTGTCTTCTGGGGGGATGTACTTTTTGCCTCTTTCATCTATTAGGATTTTCAACTGATCACCCTTCGAATTTGGAGTCTAGGACTTTACGTATTTCACGTGCTATCTTTTCACCTATTCCCTCCACTTTTTTCAGTTCTTTTTCTGAGGCGTTTACCAAGTTTTTTATTGTTTTGAAATGTTTGAGGAGTTTTCGCGCGTTCACAGAACCTATATGTGGTAGTGATTCTACAATGAATAATTGTCTTTCTTTCAAGGTTAATGGTTTTTTCTCTGTTCTTATTTGTATCTCTACTTTTTCTTTTGATTGTTCGCGGATTGCTATCCTTTTTATCATGGCCGCCGTATCTTCTGGTGATCTTGTTGGGATTATGGGTATTTCGAAGTCTACTGCAATGGATGCTATAGCTCCTCTTATGGCGTTTGGGTTTATGAATGTTGAGTAGAGGTCTTCGCCTTCTAGGATCATGATAGGTTTTTTAAATTCTCTTACGAGTTCCCTTGCTTGTTTGTAGAGTCTTTTGTCAATGAGTGAATTTATGAAGTCTTTTGTTGTTTTTCTTTCAATGGCAACTTCTTCACTTACTTGGTAGTCTGCAACTGCCATGGGTTTTATGATTGTTTTTACATCCATTTTACTTAGTTCTCTTAAAACGCGTGAATTAATTTCTCTGGAGTCTGCATATACGATGCATTCACCTTTTCGGGTTTTTTGATGCGCGGTATCTGATTTTATATCTAGTTTTATGTTTTTTGCCTTTTGGAGGTGTTTTTTCATTTTATTTTCTTTGCGTATACTTGACCAGTAGTATGCTTCGTCTCGGGTTTTTTCTGTTATCATCACCATCATGCGACCCATTTTTTTCCGTCCTGTGCGTCCACGTCTTTGTATCATCCTTATTTCTGATGGGACTGGCTCGTATAGGATTACGAGGTCGACTGCTGGTATGTCCATTCCTTCTTCCGCCACGCTGGTGGAAACAAGGACGTCATATTCTCCTATTCGGAATGCTTTTATGATTTCCTTCTGTTCTTTTTGTGTCAGGCCTTTTGTCCCTGTTCTGGTGCCTTGACCGTAGAATTTAGCGGCTTTTATTCCTTCTTCTGTGCATTTTTTGTATATTTGTTCTACTGTGTCTCTGAATTGTGTGAATACGATGATTCTTTTCACTTTTTCCTTTTTAAGTTCCTTTTTAAGTATTTTCATTAGTTTATCCAGTTTTGGATGTTCTATTCCTCTCCTGTAGGCTCTTCTTGTTTCTATTATTGCACGTGAAAAGTTTGGGTCTGCTATGAGGCTTTTGGATGCTCTTGTACTCTTTTTTTGCAATCTTAGGAAATATTGGTGGAGTGTGCTTATACCCTGTGTCTCTAGCAGTTCTATGGCGTGTTCAATGTTGATTGCCGCGGCCAGCAATGATATGGCCATGTAGTATTTTTTTGACGGGTTTGTGGTTCTCGCGAGTCTGTTTTGGACTTTTCCTCTGGCTTTTAGCAGATCTTTTTTTGTTATGGTCAGTGTTGGTATGATTTGGAGGTGTTTTAGCATTTTTAGTCTGTGTTTGCGGGCTTTTTCCAAGTGTTTTTTTATGTTTTTTAGGGTGTCTCCCATTTTAACTTTTATCCATTCTATTTCTATGGGGTTGAAATATGGTGAGACGTCTGGATCATCTTCTGTTTTTATGATAATTTCTTTTATGAAGAGGTTTTCGCATACGTTTTCTATTTTTTCTTTTTCAAAACCTGGGGATGCTGTTAGTCCTAGTATGAGTGGGTTTTTGGCTTCTTCATGGTAACGTGATGCAAGGTATACGTATGAGTATGATCCGATGGCATGGTGGCATTCATCGAAAACGAGTAGTGAAACGTCTTTAAGATTGTATCTGCCATTTATTATATCGGATTCAACTGTTTGGGGTGTTGCACATATTATTCTGGATTCTTTCCAACGTTTAATTCGTTCTGTGGGGTTGATGGCGCCTGTTATGGATGTGCAGGGTGCCATTAAGAATTCGTGGAAGCTGTCTTCATGTTGTATTGTGAGTGGTTTGCTTGGGGCGAGAATTAAAACTTTTGATTTTTTATATTTTTGTAGTCGTTCAGCAGCTACTAGTGCAGCGATAACGGTTTTACCTAGGGCTGTTGGGGCCACTATCATTGAATTGCCTTTTTTGAGGACGTTTGCTGCAATTTTTTGCTGGTATAACCGGGCTTCGATTTTTTCTGGTTTTATGAGAGGGTGTTGGATATATTTTACCATGGACTTTTCTATGATGAATCCGTTTATATAATGGTTTCAACCTTAAAACTTAAAACTTATAAGTTATAATTTTATTAGTGTTTTCCAATCATCAAAAACAACATCAACCCCACACATACCAGGAATATAATTAGCGGCCTTTGCAGAATCGACACCAATAACCTCAAAACCAAGATCTTCTACAGGAGACACAACCATACAAGTATCGGAAACTAAAACACCACCAGAATCCTCTATGAGACCAGTATAACCCATCCTATCCGCAGCAGCCTTAAGCGCATAAGAAGTACAAACCCACAAATCACACGAAACCTTCCCACCACGCAAATAATGAGCCAAAGCCCTAATCTCATTTAATGAACAATGAGGACAACCAACACATACAAGATCCGGCTTATCATTAGTAGTGGAAAGCTCATCCTTCAAATCCTTAATAACAGTCCCATCAACAGATATTTTATCCTCAAATTCATAACCATCCCCATCCCGGGTTAAACCTTCCACATAATATAACGCAATAGCACCAGAAGACGCAAGAGCCGCACCCAATGATTTAAATTCATCACTTGAGGGCCTCCCAGGCAACTGAAAACAAGGAACACCCTCCCCCACAGATTTCCCGATAAAATGTCCGAGAACACCATACTCATAACCCTCTATAGGTTCTTCCACCTTCACAAGAATATTAGCGATCCTATTCTCATCTAGATGATAACCATAAGCAGGTGTTCTCCCACAAATGGCAGCTGCAAGAGCCCCTGGTCCACCTTCCCTATTAGTTCTAGCCCCTAGAACAGAGTTTGCATATACAACAGCTGAAGATTCCGACCAAGCAACATGGGACCCACTTGTTGGAATATTCCCAATAAGGTATGGAGTGCAAGTGCAAGTGTTCATCACATCCATCCTCATGTAAGCATCTATAATCCTATATTGCCTATCTGCAAATTCCCTTGAAAATCCTAATTCACGCCATTTATTCAAATCCATCCCAGCAGGATTTAAACTACTCTGGACTTTCACCCTAGCGGAAGGATCCCTTGAAAGCTCCTCCAAATACTCTAAACCCGCATCTCCAATAGTCTTATAAGAAACACCCGATATCTGAGCAGAAGAGATCTTCACCATTTTTTCCGCTCCATAGATGTCACCAAGGGCCACAAGGATTTTCATACTTTTTTCAACAGCCTCACCATATTCTCCATCATACATTTTTTCTTCAGTAGCTGTAAGATACATTCTATTTCCCCTTTTTTTGGCTTCCAATTATGTTATCTACAAGACGCAGGAAATTTTCAAGTTCCTTGTATGGTATCATGGCCCCTGCTGCTATGTCATGACCTCCACCCACCCCCCCAAAATTTGAGGAAGCATCCCGGAGAGCGCTTCCAAGATCAACACCCCCATTGATAATGGAGGGGGTGGCCCGTGCAGAAACTTTTACTTGGTTGTCCATCCTTGAAAGTGCTAATATTGGCAGATTTGGATCTGCTAGTTTTAATGAGAATGATATGCTAGCTATGGTCCCCATTATCCCTTTAAGGGATTTTTCTTTCGTGTAAATGTATTGTATATGCTCCATTTTTTTTGGTCTTTCCCTTTTGATCCATTCAAGACCTTTTATGATATCCTCACGGTATTTTCTTTGAAGGTTTAAAGCTTTTTCCAAGGATCTTTCTTCTTCACCAAGACATATTCCAATGGCCAGGCCATATTCTTTGTTTTTACCGCAGGAATCTAGTATTTTAGCGAAATCTGAAAGGTATCTTATGGTTAATGGGAGGCTTTTATCTGTGAAAACTTCTCCAAATATTTCCGGGTTTATCTTAATTAATTCTTTCTTTAGAATATCCTTTTCTTCGGCTGCAAGGTCTTGGAATTTTATGGCATATGATACTCCTATTTTTTCCAAGAATTCTCTAGAACCTTCGATGTTAGCAGTTAGACCGGGGAGCGTGGGATTGAAGGTATATGCCAAGGCCTTGTATAATGGTTCATCATATCTGGAGGCTATTCTCAAGTCTTCATGTACTTGGACTGACCCGTTTTTGATTCCTTCTTCCATTATGAAACGGTTCACACCCAGGAAACCATTAAAGTATTGCATGTCGCCGAAGGCGCCTACGAGGGCGAAGGATGCTAGTGATTTCTCTAAGCCTCTGATTATTAGGTATGCGGCTCCTGAGGCGCTGAGTTCGCGGCTTCCATCAACTCCAAATAGGTGGGGGTTCACGTGGATTATATTGGAGTCTGTATCAGAGTCTATTGGTTGGTGGTGGTCTGCTATTATAACATTACCATGGAGGTGTGAAAGGGCAGATAGGTTGGCGCTGCCCATATCGCAAAAAAAGAAGACCTGGTATTTTTCATTTGATAGTTTTTTCATGAAATTGTCAGTTAATCTGGAGATAATGGAAATATGGAATTGGCCATTTCGGGTTGAAATGGCCTTTCCTATCATGCCTGCTGCTGAGAGGCCGTCTGCATCATTGTGTGAGATGATGCGTATAATGTCACCGGATTCTATGTGTTCTTTGAGTATTTTGCAAGCTTCATCGCCTCTATTTAACAATGAGCGCTGCTTTTTTCGGGTCATATTTCCATCCTTCTGGCAGTACACCCTTCCTCACATAATATTTTACCAAGCGCCTGATTTTGGATTCGACAAGTTGCAATCCTCTTCTAGTGTGAAGGTCCTTGGGATGTTCTTTCAGATGTTCTCTGATGTTAACAGCTTTTTTCATCAAGTTTAGGAGATCTTCTGGATACTCTAATTTTATTTCATGTTTTTCTAGGATCTGTGTTATCTTCATCCCTGTTAAGGGTTTGACGCTTGGGATTCCGTATTGGTCCCTTAAGATTACACCTATCTTGCTGGGAGGGTTTCCTTCCCTATACAATTTTATTATTAGTTCTTCTATTTCTTCATCAGAATATTCAACCCACTCTGGTTTTATTTTCATCTAAGATCACCTCTTCTGGTACCATTGCGCGAATTTTTTGAAGGATTTGCTTCTGTGGGATATTTTATTCTTTTCTTCCCTTGTTAATTCCCCGAAGGTTTTATTTTTTCCTAGGGGATAAAATATGGGATCAAATGCGAAACCTTTATCTCCCTTTTCTCTAAATCCTATCTTACCTTTCACCACGCCTAGAAAAGTCTCGGGTTCGGTGTCGGGTGCGCAGTACCCTACAACCGACCTGAACTCGGCGTAGCGATCATCTATGTCTTCCATTAACTTGAGGACGCCCTTGTTTCCAATGGTCTCCTGGACATATGCTGAGTATGGCCCTGGGAACCATTTTAATGCTTTTATGAATAATCCTGCATCCTCTACGATGACGGGTTCTTTGAGGAGTTTTGCAGCGTAATTTGCACCATATTCTGCCACTTCTTCAAGGGTTCCTTGGAGTTCTGGGTATCCAAGGTCCACTTGTTTCACTTCTATGCCAAACTCCTTGAAGATCCCCTTTGCTTCCAATACCTTATGTTTGTTACCTGTTATAAATGTTATCCTCATAGCTAACACCGATAGTATCATGAAAAACTTTAGGTGTAGCGTCCCCTATCTTCTATATCCTTAATCTTGGGTTCTATTTCGATGGAGGATTTCTTTTCATAACCCTTGAGAACCTGTTGGAAACACTCCCTCCATATATTGTAATGGGTGCTTTTAAGGGCCTTTTTAAGAACTAGAAGGTCAACTCCTCTATCTTCTGTTTCTTGTGAAAACTTTCCAAGGCCAAAATCGATGAAAACCAAATCTTTGTCTTTCATGATAATATTAGAAGTTGTAAGATCCCCGTGGACGATTCCGTGCTCATGGAGTTTCGCTATATTTTCTCCGATGGTTTCGCAGATCTTTTTTCTCTCAATAGGGTCTAACTTTTCTATAATCTCATTCAAGGGTTTTCCTTTGATATTCTCCATTTTTATGGAGGGTTTTCTGATGTTTATATCAAATAGCAGGGGTGTTAGGACGCCACACTTTTTAGCTTCATTGAATAGTTTAGCCTCATTTTTTGTACGAGATCTTCTCAGATCTTCATCAATTTCTCGTATACGATAATTCTTTTTTATTCTTTCTTTTACCATTACCTTGTAGTGCAGCCAGTCACCTTTATAGATGTTCGCCTCAGCGCCCTTCGCCTCAAGGTTTTCAGGCAATTCAAGCCTTTCTTTGCTTTCTGTCATCCATGGAATGTCAACTTGATCTGTTCTATAACGTTGGATGACGGTAGTATCCTCTATACTATCAGATCCCTTGTATTTGTATGTTAGTTGGCCAAGCCATGCTATCATCGCACCATTATCTCCACAATATTCTGGTGGTGGCATGAAGAATTCGGCATAATGTTCATTACACATGATTTCCAACATTCTCCTTAATTTCTTGTTCACGGCCACCCCACCACAGAGTAAAACTTCTCTTTTCTTTGTATGGGCAAGGGCCCTTTCTGTAACTTCTACAAGCATTGAAAATGCTGTCTCTTGGAGACTGTAACAGAGATCTTCAAGGCTTGCACCAGCCTCATACTTTCTCAAAGCTGCTGTGAGCAAACCTGAAAATGCCAAGTCCATGCCCTTAACAGTATAGGGTAATTTAAGATAATTTGAAGATTTTTTAGCTAATTCTTCAACCTTTGGACCTCCAGGGTGTCCCATGCCTACTTCACGGCTGAACTGGTCTAGCATGTTTCCAATGGCAATGTCAAGTGTTTCGCCAAAAACCCGATAACGACTTTCTTCAAATGCTATGACTTGGGTGTTACCTCCACTTACATAAAGTGAAACAGGGTCTTTGGCTCCAGTGGTGAGTCTTCCGATTTCTATGTGTCCTATGCAATGGTTAACCCCAACTATGGGTATGTCTAATGTTAATGCTATTGTCCTTGCCGCAGTTGCAACGGTCCTTAGGGCGGGGCCAAGTCCAGGGCCGCGTGAAAAGGCTACAAGGTCGATGTCATTGGCTTTAATCCCAGCATCTTCGAGGGCTTTTGTGAGTAGTTCTGGTATGTGCTTGGAATGATGTTCAGCGGCTTCTCTTGGATGTATTCCCCCAGTACTGGGGATTAGCGATTTTCCAAGGGAGGATAAGATATTCCCTTTATCATCCACTATACCGACACCTGTTTTCTCTGCTGTTCCTTCTATGCCTAAACATAACATTTTTGACCTACCTTTAGGGTATAAGTGATTATATAGAAAGGGTTTAATAAAAATTTTCAGAAGGTGGATGTAATGTTTGATGAATTGAAGGTTTACGGATCTGAAGATTTTCTTTATAAGGTGAAGGATAAACAGCCATTATTTTTATGTGTGCTTGCAACTACAGCCACTTCACAAATACCTGGTATAACAGGGGCTGGTGCTAGTCCAGATCTTACAGAATATACTCCTGCAGCAGATGTTGAACTGATAGTGCATGAAGCTCCTTTATGTCTCCCTGAAATACCCAAGACAGTGGTGGAAGGGGGATCAACACCCACCCCTGCCGTGATAACAAAGGCATGTATTGAATTAGCTGAAATACCATTCCTTGTGGCTGATGCAGGTGCTAAGATAAAACCGAACCTCCCATATATTCTTATTAATGAAAGGCCAGGAGAAGATATACGCACAGGGAAGGCTGTGGATGATCCTAGGAAAATATTTGAAAATGGCAGGCTCCTCGGGAACATGTTATCTGATATTACAGAGCACCTTATAATAGGTGAAAGCACACCAGCGGGTACGACCACGGCACTTGGAGTTTTAACAGCCCTTGGGTATGATGCGAGTTTTAAAGTGAGCGCAAGCCTTCCTGAGAACCCCCATAATCTTAAAAGGGATGTTGTTAGGGAAGGGTTAGAGAATGCTGGGATAAAATGGGGTGATAAGATCGATGATCCGTTCAAGGCTGTTGAAGCTGTTGGAGATCCTATGATACCTGCTATCGCAGGTATATGTATGGGAAGTGACGTTCCTGTCACCTTAGCTGGTGGAACACAAATGATGGCAGTGTGCGCATTCATTAAAGCTGTTGACAATGAGTTTGATTTTTCAAGGACGCCTATTGCAACAACAATTTTCGTGGCAGAAGATGAAAACTCGGATATTAATCAGATAGCAGGGCAAATAGATGATATAACCATTTATGCTGTTGATCCTGGTTTTGAGAAGGCTACACATAGGGGATTGCATGGTTATCTTACAGGTTCTGTTAAGGAGGGTGTTGGTGCGGGTGGAATGCTCCTCGCAGCCCTCTTGAAGGGTGTGAGCATGGATACCATAAGGGATAGAATTGATGAATTATGTCACAGGTTATTCTAAAATTTCTCAGGAGCTTGAAGCCATCAAATCCGGTTATATTATTGGGCTTATTTTTTTATTTAGGAGGTTTCATATCCTATTTTTTTATAAAATCTTTCAATTTTGGTTTTTTGACAGGAGATTTTATTGTGTATTTTAAACCCAATCCTATAACCTGGGATTATCTGAGACTACAATTTATAGATTATCTTGGAGGCACGGCTTTTAATATATTTATCTCAAATATTCTGAGCATATTTTTCTGTATATTATTGGGCTTTCCAATCGTTAAGGTCATCCTTGTGGATCTTATAGGATTCTCCGGTGCCTTGATGAATGTTTTGATCAGCCGTTTCGGATTTAAGGCTTTGATAATATATCTTGGATTAATACATTTGCATCTTGAAATTTTAGGGGCTCTACTTTCAATAGATGCTCTCATAATATTTTATACTTCACTATACCATTCTCTGAAGAAAGGTTCGGCTGAATTTTTCATCGGGGAATTTAAAACCAAGTTTCTACCATTATTGTTACGTATAATAATCATATTTTTATTCGCGGCGTTCATGGAAGTATTCTGGAGCACCTGGTGGGTTTACATTTGGACTCATGGATATATTCCATGGCACAGATTTTATCTTGAAATTTACAATGTGAAATTTTTATAATAGGCTTATAATAACAGTTAATCCACCCACTATCCAACAATACAATGAAAACAATACTAGATTTTTTGTTCTTATAAATTTCAGAAAATATTTAATGGCTAGATAACCTGAGATTGCAGCCGCAATAAAACCCAAAACAAAACTTTGAGTTTCAAAATGGAATACACCCATTATATCCTTTAATTGGACCAATGAAGCCCCCAATATCGCAGGTATGGATAATAGGAAACTGTACCTTGCAATAAATTCCCTTTCAAAACCAAGTGAAAGACCAGTTGCTATAGTTGCCCCTGAACGAGATATCCCTGGCATTATGGCAAATCCCTGGGCAAACCCAACCAAGAGAACATCAGTCACTCTCATGTTATCAAAGAGTCTTTTCCTGGGAAACCTCCTATATAATATTTCAGAACCCCAAAGTATGAAACCCGTGACAATTAATAACGATCCAACCGCGAGCAGATTATTGAAAAGACCCTCAAAAAAGTCCTTGAAAAAAACACCCATCAAACCCGCGGGGACACTCCCAATTATCAGGAACCAAGACAATCTCTTGATAGGCTCATTCTCAATCTCTTCCCTAAAAATTCCCCTGGGAATATCTAGTAGACTAGAAAAAAAGCCTCTGAGAATATCCATCACTTCGACTCGAAAATAGCCTATAACACCAACGAGAGTGGCTATATGAAGAAGAGTGTCAAATGCAAGATCTGAATAATCTAAACCAATAAGATATGGTACAATTACAAGATGAGCAGAGCTACTTATAGGCAGAAACTCTGTAGCACCTTGAACTACCCCTAAGATTATCGCTTGTATAGCATCCAATGAACTCACCTCACAAAAAAATTGCATAATTTGGGGGGGGTTTCACGCCAAAATTCTAATCGATGTATCTTAACCATTCAAAGCGGTCATCTACTTCAGCCCTTAAAATTTTAAAGAAACTTTCTTGGAGTTTCTCCGTCAAAGGACCTCTTCTCCCATCCCCAATCTTTATACCATCAACCGATCGTATAGGTGTTATCTCAGCCGCTGTTCCAGTGAAGAACAGTTCATCGGCCAAATATAACATCTCACGCGGTATTCTTTCTTCCCTCACACCAATACCCATTTCCTTAGCCAATCTAATAACTGAATCCCTTGTTATCCCTGGCAGCAGCGAAGATGATACTGGGGGCGTGTAAAGTTCACCGTCTTTTATGATGAAAATGTTCTCACCACTACCTTCACTTACCATCCCATCATAATCAAGCATTATACCCTCGTCATAGCCATGTTTTATGGCTTCCATCTTTACTAACTGCGAATTCAAGTAATTTCCACCAGCTTTAGCCATATTTGGGAGGGTGTTCGGAGCCATACGCCTCCATGTGGAAACTCCAACATCAACACCTTCCTCTAATGCTTTCTGTCCAAGGTAACTACCCCATTCCCATGCTGCGATCACAACTTCCACAGGACAGTTAAGGGGGTTGACACCAAGCTCATTATAACCACGAAAAACAACTGGTCTTATATAACATTCCTTAAGCTTGTTAATTTTGACCGTTTCAACCACAGCTTCACATATTTCTTCTTCACTATAGGGTATTTCCATCATGTATATCTTAGCAGAATCAAATAATCTTCTAATATGGTCTTCTAAGCGGAAAATGGCAGATCCTTCACGGTTCTTATAGCATCTGATTCCTTCAAAAACACTTGATCCATAGTGTATCACATGTGAAAGAACATGTACCTTTGCTTTATCCCAATCTACAAATTGACTGTTGAACCATATCTTCCCTTCATTAGATAACATGAAAATAACCTCTACCTATTTAATTGGATTGGTTAGATATATAGCATCGATGGTATATTTTAAGGGGAAAGTTTATATAAATTAAACATAGATTTTATAGCTTGATGAGGGCCGGTGGTCTAGGGGTTAGGATACCTCGCTTACAACGAGGTGATCGCGAGTTCGAATCTCGCCCGGCCCACTCCTTACCTTTTTCTTATTTTTCCCGGAAAAGATAAAGGGTATATACTATGAGATATAAAAATTGTATTCAGATAAGGGGACATCTCTAGTTTCCTTATACTAAACTTGGGGGGGTGAAAAATGATGAGGAAAATCGCACCATTACTTGCACTGATTGTTTTGGTTTCCATGATTGGCGCTGGGGCAGTTACGGCACAAGAAGATGACGTTGATCAAACGGGTGAATCTGATCTTGAAGTAAATGTCACATTAACAGATTCTGAGGGCAACCCTATTGATAATGCCACGGTTGGTGATGAAGTCGTTGGCGTGGTTGAAGCAGCAAATCTTGGTCCTGATGATGCAACAGGAGTGGGTGTTGAACTTTGGGAAGAAGGCTTCGGAAACCCTGCTGTGGAAAACATTGTAAACTGGTGGTCAGTTTCATGGGATGGTATCAACTGGATTGACTATGATCCTTCCTTTGACCCAGTAGATGGTATATGGTATATTGGTAACATGCCAGTCTATGACATTTACGCACTCAAAATCGGTTTAACGGCAAAAACAGTAGGATACGGCATCCTTGGCGCATGGATAGACGGCGACCAACCCGACCCAGACCCAACAAACAATGAAGACGAATACGTCATCGACATTATAGGACCAGTCACACCAAGCGCCGAGAAAGTTCCAATGCAACCTACAGGAGCACCATTAGCACTCGCAACACTCTCAGTACTCATGACACTCGGCGGCCTAATAATACCAAAAATAAAATAAACCCGCTAAAATTTTTAGTCAAGATTTAACACTATTTTTTATTTTTTTGTGGGATGTTTCTAGGATTTTAGGGCCCATGTTATTTGTTGTGGCTGTTACAATCAACATCTTATCTAAGATTGGGGTCCCCGAATCTATCATATTTTCATGGTTCCGAGGTATTTGTGTTTTTCTAACTTTGGTGGGTTTTCATAAATTTCAAATTTGGGCTTATAGTTGTGGTGTTCCAATGATATTTTAAGGTGCGCGAGGGCTATGCCCATATCAATTGGGTTCCATTTTTCAATGAATCCTGCTTTTAATATGTTGGAGATTCGCTGATATGCGTGTATCATGTTCTTTTCCCCTTTGAAGTACCATGGTTGGTTATTTGCTGCTGATGGTGCGAGGCGTACAGCTTCTAGTATTTCATCCATGCCTTCAATGTCTGTTATCTCATGGAGTGATTTTCTTTTAAATTCGGCATATTTTCTGTATAATGGTTCAGCTGGTTCCCCGAAAGCTAATAATATGATAAATTCAAGTTTGGAGGTGATATGAGGTTTTGGTTTGGGTATGCCTTGCCAGCAACTCCCAATACCCATACTTGAAAGTTTAAGATCCATCTGTTGCATCATGAACCCAATATTAGTCTTTGATATTCTGTTTTTTTCAGAAAAGGCAGCGATATAATGGGGTGCAGGTCGTTGAATAAAAGTTCTAACATCATCCTTTGATATTATCTGGAATTCTGTTTCAAAGTCCTTAATGAGTGGTTCGAGTGAATCTAATAGATTATAGACTTCTTCAATTTTTTCCTTTTTTAGGGGACCCTTGTATTTTCTTATAGATTTCCTTTTGAAAATAAATGGGTAAAGGTTTTTCATCCTTAGCACCTGCTAGAAACCCTCATATCTGGGAGTAAAAAAAGGGGCTTCTCACCACCTTTAATTTTATAAAATGATGATAGATACCTATCATGGGGAGGATCCTCTTATGGCACTCCCCTTTGTGTGTGGGGACGGCTGCATAGGAATCATAGAAGAGGGCTTTTTTGTTGAGTTGCCTTGGAGTGTGTGGGGTCACTGGAGAGGATGAGATGGCCTGGAAGTCCCATTCCAGTTAAGATGGGAGGCTTATTTGACTCATTATGGGGGTTTTTCTGTTCTAAAAATTATCTAAAGTGTGTTGGTTTCTTTCATGTTATTTTTTTGCTTCCTGGTTTTGGTTTTAGTGAGTATATTTCTTCTATTTCTACTAGTAGGGCTGCTTGTGGTTTTATTTTTTCTCCGAATCTTTCTTTCACCATCTTTTTGGTTTCTTTGAAGTGTTCGCCTTCTTTTATTATTTGGCCTGTTCCTTTTATCATGTACCCATCATAGTATACTGCTGATCCTATGGCGACTTTTGAGCCTTTTTCTATGTTTTTCATGGTTTTGCTGGCGAAGTTTATGGCAACGAGTAACTTGTCGTTATCAATGACTTTCACGAAGCATACAGGGGCTAGGTGTGGGTTTTCTTCGTCGACTGTCGCGATCCAGATTAGTGGCTTTTCTTTATTGCAGGATTCGTTGTTTAACATTTCTTGGGCTTCTTCTGGTAATTTAACCATAATGTCACCCCCAAACTTTTTTTTGTCTATGTGATAATATGGGGGGATCCTTTTACTTATCTCTTTCCTTTACCAGAAAATGATGGTGGAATATTTTTTTTGTTTATATGAATTTTTCGCACAATCTTAAAGCGTTTTGCATGTCATCTTTTAGATTGGGGGATTTGAGTTTCTTTATATATTTTTTGGCTTTTTTCACCCGTTTAATAGATGAGGCGTTTAATATTTCTGGGATTAGTATCTTTTTCATGTTCTCTATAAGTTTTTTCTCGTCCATCTTTGTAATGCAGCCTATTTTCTCAAGTTCTTTGTCCAATTTGGTCTGGTTTAATTCGTCTTTCAGGTAACTTATCAGTTTTTCCCTGCAGATGATAAGATCTGATATTTTCACAATCCCAACACTTTTCTTCATTGGGGTAGATAATAATCCTGCGAAGGAATAAGGGTAGGTTATATGTGATCTGAGGAGTCCTGAGAGATCATCTTTTTGGTCTTCGCTCATCTTCTTGAAAAATAATGGCACATTAATGGTCCTGTTCATACCCAATCTCCCAAGAGCCTCTAGTATACCATAAGCTAGGATTTTTTGGTCTTTTAGCTTTGTTTTGGAAATATAGGATGCGACTTTTATAAGCGACCTGTTGGAGTGTATTATCCCAAGCGGCTCATAGAAGAATGCTAGTAGTTCTGCTCTCTGTTCTCTTGAAATATAATTTCGGGCCTCATATGCTATTTTCTTGTAATCCATGGAATACCATTTTTTATCATCGAGTATATGGGCGATTTCATGGGTTATAACAGCCTTTTTTGACTCTGAACTAGGAAATATGTCAAAGGGTATTATCCTGTTGGGTGTTGAGAATTCTATTATTGTTATGGTGCCTCCTATGCTACGATAGACTCTGATTCCTATGGGATATTTGGAAACATGCCAAATTAGTGGGTTATATTCAAGGTAGATTTCCTGTTTAAAATTAAGGTCATTTAGCACCTGGTCTAATGCGTTTTCCCATTTTCTTTTAATTTTTGCTATTAGGTTTTCATCAACACCTTCAACAGCCAGAGCCGCGCGTTCAGATATACTTAACATCGTTAATTATGTTGGATTAGTGCTATTCGCGCCCCATTTGGATCTTCTATAAATGCTAGAAGTCCGACTGTTATTGGAGTCGGCTCCATTATGACTTTAGCACCCTTAGATTTAAGTTTTTTAATCGTATTTTCTAGGTCTTGAACGTCCATTCCTATGGAGAATAATCCTGGTTTATCCACTGGATTTTTAATGAGTTCTACCATGGTTTCTCCTTCACCCTTCAATAGTGTGATTCTTCCATTTGGTCCAAGATCGTATTCGCTGTCTATTTTAAATCCCATCACTTTAGTGTAAAAGTTAATTGACTCTTCCATATCCTCAACTATTATCGTGGCATATTTAATCTTCATATTTTATCACCAGGAACCCTAAGAAAATTCTTTGAATTTAATCAAACACTAATTCTTTTATTTATAGTTAAGCGAGTAAAAAACTTTTTTCTTTCACCTTTAACCACAAAGGTGAAATTGTGTCTTAATGGGATTCAGATAATTACTAGGGGATTAAGAATTTCGTGTGAAAAGAAGGTCTAAGAAGTTTTCATTCCCTTTGCAAAAATGATGAATATTATGATGATGATAATTGCTAATATTGGTGTTATTGATGCTCCCTTGGGTTTTTCTTGGAGGCTTTCATTTCCCAAAAATTTTTTATTGGGTACTGTTGGTATTTTTTCACCGGGTATTTCGTGTCCTAGAAATTTTATATCATCTGGAGAGCCGGTGGCGCCTTCTAATAGTTTCCCCCCGTCGAATGAAGCCCATACTTTCACGTCTCCCTGATTATATTCATAGGTGATGATGTCTCTTCTATGCAACCCATAAGGGTCTGTGGCCGTGATTTTAAGGGCGGCTTTTAATGGGTCCTTGTCAATCTCTTTGAAATTTCCTTGCTCATAATATCTAGGATTGTTATTTATTTTGACATATTCCCCATTTTTTATCTTGAATATCTTGGTTTTATTAGCCCTTACTCTTTTATCATAGACTGCTAGTCCTACTTCCTTTTCAGGTGATTGGATGATGAAAAATCCCCACGTGTTTTCTTTTAAGATGTTATTTGCTTGTTCTATATCCTTTTCTTCGATCTTATTTTTAGATATTATCTCACTTCCAAGTTTTTCCAGTTCTTTGTTTATACTTGGATCGTCTTTTCCCCCAATGCCGATTATCCAGCCTTCTTCTGTTATGATAAGATGTGTGAAGTATCCGCCCTCTTTTTTATATTGATGTATTGCGTCTTGGCCATTGAATTTCGTCCTTTCTATTATTATATCTGCGGGGTATTTGGCATCTCTTCTATATGATATGATTTCATGGTTATCTCCAAGACAAACCATGACAAGACAACAATCCCCTGGAATGCTATGAGACCCTGAGGATGCTAATACTGTTAAAAACGAGAATATTAAGATAATTAGCATGATCCATGGATATTTTTCTTTTCTGAACATTCCTATGAAAGAATTTACTCTCCTTTTTATCCTCTGCACACACATAATATAATATTATAAACAAAATGATATAATGTTGGGGGTTGGAACCTTGAGGTACAAGATTGTTTTAATACTGGTTATAATCGCAATATTGGCGGGTTCAATGGCATTTTACAATCCACCCGATGAGAAAAAGGAATCAAAAGTGCTCAATGTATCAGCAACTGCCAAGGAGTTCGACTCAGAGAATGCCATGACCTTTAGCACTGAAATATGCAATTTAGGGGTTAGGTATGGGGGTAACGATGCCGAGTTAAAGGCTGCGGATCTTATGGAGAAAAAACTCGAAGAAAATGGCATTGAAGCCCATAAGGAAAAAGTGGACCTTGGAGGGGGCGAGCACACCTATAATGTTATTGGGGTTATCAACGGCACCAACCCAAATAAATACATTATCATAGCTTCACATATTGACTCTCCAGGATTCTGTGAAGGAGCGACCGATGACGCTGCTGCACTAGGAATACAAGTCGAAATCGCGAGAATACTCGCATCCAAGGGCATCAAACCCGAAAAAACCATCCTAATCATAGGATTTGGAGGCGAAGAACTTTGGTTTAAAGGCTCTGAAGATTTCGTGAAAAAACACCCAGAAATAATCAGAAACTGTGAAGCAGTAATAGACCTAAACTGTGTAGGCGCCGGTGAAAACATATTCTTGGTCCAATATAGTTACCAGCCAAAACCAGTCAAAGGAGACCCTAAACTAATCAACCTCACCAATGAATGCGCACAAGAACTAGGCCATCCAGTTATCATCGGAGAAACAACATACCCTAGTGATACATACCCATTTTACTATAACAACATCAAGAGAGTGCCAGTCTGTCAAGTGATGAGCCAACCATTCAAAGTACCACCCTGGAGCTCTGAGAACAACGCAGACAAACTCGACCAGGAAGACATGAAAAAAATAGGCGAAACAATAACACTAGTCCTGTTAAAACTAGCAAGATAATCTTGCTAAGTTGCTTAGCACCCTCAAACAATCTCCACAAGAAAAAATCCAAAAATTATAATACCGAAGAAATACACAAAATATTTCCATAAACATGGGGGAGTGGAACCTAATGAACCTACTACTAATAGTTATCGCGATAATACTATTAGCAATAGCATCCCTTTCTATAAGGATCGTGAAGCAATATGAAAGAGGAGTTGTATTCAGACTAGGGAGAGTTATAGGTGTTAAAGAACCCGGGTTGCGTCTTATAATCCCATTCGTGGACCGTATGGTGAAAGTCTCCCTAAGGATAGTGACAATGCCCATACCATCCCAGAAAATAATAACCCAGGACAATGTTTCCATTGACGTTGCAGCAGTAGCATACTTCAAAGTCGTAGATCCCATGAAGGCTGTTGTAGCCATAGAAGACTACTATGGAGCAGTGAACCAGATATCCCAGACCACTGTAAGGAATGTGATAGGACAATTCGCCTTAGATGAAGTGCTTTCAGAAACTGCGAAAATCAATGATAAGATCAAAGAGATCATTGACAGCCACAGCGAACCATGGGGTATAAATGTTACAACAGTAGAAATAAAAGACATTAAATTGCCTGAAGGCATGCAAAGAGCCATGGCAAAACAAGCCGAAGCAGAAAGGGAAAAGAGGGCTAAGATCATCACAGCAGAAGGCGAATATCTTTCAGCTGCAAAACTTGGAGAGGCCGCTGATGTTATAGCAAAACATCCCATAGCATTACAACTTAGAAACCTTCAAGTGCTCAGTGAAATAGCCACCGAGAAAAATTCCACAATAATATTCCCAGCCCAGTTCATGTCAAGTATAAATGATATAAAAAAGTTTATAGAAAAAGAGATGGAATCCCTAAAGGGGCTTTGATGTTAGAGTGCTGCCCTTGAATGGGAGATTCGGTTCTATATAAGTCCTATAGACGGTTTCGAGGAATACTTTTATCATATAGGTGTGTTTTAGCAGGTATAATGGTCTTGAGTAGAATTTGAAGTATGCTTTTACAAGCTTTCTTTTCACAAGTTCTCTGCTCAAACCCAATTTTTCATATTTTATCACCGGATGGATAACAGTATATTTATCCCAGTCCTCCTCAAGCAGACCCTTCTTTTTCAATTTATAATATATGGGTGTTCCAGGGAATGGTGTTAAAATAGAATACTGACTATAATCTGGGTCGAGTTTAATTGAAAAATCTATTGTTTTATCCATTTCCTCTGCCGTCTCACCCGGATAACCTAATATGAATGATGCTATAACATCCACCCCAACATCCTTTGCTGTTTTCACAGCATCCTTCGCCTGTTGTAATGTTATACCCTTCCTCATAAGGTCCAGTATCCTCTGCGACCCTGATTCAACACCATAATAGATTGTGCTCATCCCAGCAGATTTAAGCTTTTCTAAAAGTGACCTTTTCACCATATCAACCCTTGATGATGTCACGAAACTAACATCTATACCCCTTGCTTTGATTTCATCTGCTATTTCCTGGGCTCTTCTGCGGTGTAACATGAATGTGTCATCAAGGAATGCGATCTCATGGAGTCCGTAATTGTATACAAGTTCTTCTATCTCATCCACAACATTTTCCGGACTTCTGAAACGGAACTTTTTACCCATGATAAGGGATGAGGAGCAGTATTCACAAGAGTATACGCAGCCTCTGCTCGTTATCATACCCCCTGCTTCCTCGTTCGATGTTTCATATTCATTGAATGGTACAAGGTGCCTTGCAGGGAATGGGAGTTTGTCAAGGTCTTTTATAAGTGGTCGTGGCTCGTTAATCTTTAACTTTGACCCTTTACGGTATGCGATCCCTTTAACATCTTCAAGTCCTTTCCGGTCCCTTTTTTCATACTTTTCCGCGAGGTCGACGATGGTCTCCTCCCCTTCACCTATCACAACAACATCAAGTTCCTTTAAACATTTAAGGGTGTTTAATGGTAGAAATGTCGGATGCGGTCCCCCTATAACTGTGAGAACTTCTGGGAGTAAACTTTTAATGGTTTTGATATACTCTAGACTGTTTTTGATTGTTGCTGTGGTTGCTGTGACACCCACAATCAGAGGGTTGAATTTTTCTATTATACTAGCTACCTTTTCGTGTCCCCACCTTTTAAGGTCGTCGTCTATGATTTTAACAGAGAATGAAGCCTTTTCTAATGAAGCTGCAAGGTACATTAAATTTAGTGGGGGTAGGCTTAATCCTAGTTTGTTTTTCACCGCAGTTTTATCCTGGGGGTTTAAAAGAACCACATCCATCTTTAACACCTATAATATTTTATTTTGCAAATGCTTTCTCCTTTATCTTATCCCATAAGTTTTTGTTGTTTATGCAGCCTGGGTCTGGGGCGCATATGTCCTTGAAGTAGCCGTATGCTCTTGCCCGGCATCCACCACAAATATTCCTCGACTTGCAAGTATAACAAGTGCCATGAAGGTATTCCCTGTCCCTGAGCCTTTCTAGTATATTATTATTTTTCCAGAGTTTTTCGAAATCATCTTCTAAAATGTTACCTATTCTAAGTTCCTCTTCGTGTGGGAAGAATACACAGGGGTATATGTCACCATTGGGTTCCATGCTTAGGTAGAATCTTCCAGCGCCACAGCCACCTATGAAATCTGCTAATTGTCTCAAGTTAGGATTTGTATACTCTGGATTGTAGAAATGTGTGGGGATAATCTGACTGTCGCAACTGTTAAGTTCTTCAGCCACCCTTGCAAATTGCGGTGCTGTGGAAAGTACTTGTATACCATTGTTGAAATTCCCATAATATGCATCCTGCAATATCCTATATCTTTCACTGGGTGATACATCGAGTCTCGTGTTTTCCATGCCTCTTCCTGTGGGTATGAAATTGAATAACATGAGCCAATCAGCACCAAGACTCCTAGCCAATTCTATCATGTCATGGATTTGATGATAATTATCGGCTGTGATTGTCATCGCAACTTCAACGAAAACATCATAGGCTGAAAAGTTTTTAACGGCCTTGCAGGCCCTTTTCCATGAGCCTTTAACACCGCGAAAAGTGTCATGGGAATAGGGATCTATACTATCAATACTAATCTGGACAAATTGTAGGCCTGCATCTATGAATTTTTTGCAGCGGGATTCATCGGCTAATATGTAACCGTTGGTTGCCATGGCAACATATAGGCCTTTTTTTCTGGCGTGGGATATGTATTCGAGTATGTGTGGGTGGATGCTTGGTTCTCCACCAGAGAATGCGAGTGATGTCACACCATTATCTGCTAAGATATCTATGGCTTTTATTACTTCTTCTTTTCCCAGTTCTTTTCTTTTGTGGGTGCCTGCGGTTTCGTAGCAGTGTTTGCACTTCATGTTGCAGCGATGTGTGATGTTCCAGACTACCTGAAATGGGGCGCCTGGCACAAAGGGTCTCCTAACTCCAAAGATACCTATACCTTTGAGGACGTTTATCAGGCCTTGCAGCCAGTAGGGGTCGTTCATCTCTTTTTTTAGTTCTTCTTCCGTTACGCCGAATGCTTTGGCCCCGCTTTTTATTATGTGTGAGAGGAAGTATGATAGGATTTTGCATTCTGTGCAGCAGTCTTTATTGTTTATATAGTTGTCTAGTGCGGCTTCTAGGCGTGTTTTATTATCTTTTTTGCATTTGTGTAGCATTAGGTTTATTAGGAGTCTTGATATGGGGTTTTCGGCTATTCTTTTGAATGTGGTTATCATATTCCCCATGTCGGCTTCCTCTTCACCTCCTTTCGTATTTAACATTTTTCATCACCTTTCTATCCCGTTTAGGAGGATGTCTATGAAGTTTTCGATGTATTTTTGTTTTTCTTCGTGTATGTTGCATTCTTTGAAGTGTGATAATATGTTTAGGTGTGATAGGTAGCTTACAAAGGTTAGTGCTGCTGTTTCTGGGTTGATTTCTCGGATGTTGCCTTTTTTGATCTGTTCTTTGAAGTATCTTGTTAGGTTGGAGTATAGTGTTTTGTTTATTGAGTCTAGGAGTTCCCATTCCTCCAAGCCGTGTTCTTCGAGTTCTTTTTCCACAAGTATTATGAATATTAGGTCTATTTTTTTCTCGATGATCATGTTGAAGAATTTTTCTGCTAGTTTCTGGAGGAATTCTCTGGGTTTGTCTCTGAGGTCTGATTCTAGGAGTTCGTTGAATATCCTGGAGGATAGGGTGGTGTTTTCGTTTAGTATTTCTTTGAGCAGGCTGCTTTTTGTTTTGAATTTCCTGAATAATGTGACTTCACTCACACCCGCCTTCTGGGCGATTTTGCGCGTTGTAGCACCTTTATATCCTTTCTTTATGAAAGTTTCCCTTGCAGCTTCTAGTATTTTTTCTCTTGTAGTTTTCATGGTACCACAAAGAAGTATGTAGGTGCTCACTTACATTATAATGTAAGTCTAATATAAAAACCTTACCCTCATAAAAAAAATTATCAATCAAAAGATAATCTTTAAACAGCTATTTCAATTGACTGATGGAAAATAAAGGTTCTAAGATGAAACCTTCCCTTCCCAGATTTTCTTCAGCCCCTTCTTCACGGTCTACTATCACAAAGGCTCTTTTAACCTGGCCTCCATTCTTTTCTATTATCTTGATGGCTCTTAGGAGGGAGTTTCCTGTTGTTGTAACATCCTCGACTATCGCTATTTTTTCCCCTTTTTTTATTTTGCCTTCAATCAACTTGGAGGTTCCATATCCTTTTTTCTCTTTTCTTATGATGATGAGGGGCTTTTTTGTTTTGAGTGATATGGCAGTGGCGATGGGCACAGCCCCAAGAGCGGGCCCAGCTATCTTATCAATCTTATCATCTTTTATATCCATTTTTATCAAATCTGCTATCAAATCTAGGATCTGGGGGTCTGTTATGGCATTTTTAATGTCCACATAGTAATTGCTTTTTTTACCAGAGGATAGAGTGAATTCGCCTGTTCTTATAACCTTTTTTTCTTTCAGCAGCTTTAAAAGGCGCTCTTTAAGTTTTTCCTTCTCAGTTTCCCGGCGCATATCCTACAAACCCCCAACTCTGGAACGTAACAATCTGGGCATACCATGGCCCCGCAGAGACGACAAGTATGTAAAAATGCTACTTTACCACAGAGACTACATATGCCCTTCACTTCCAAATTCCAACACCCCCCAAAAGAGATAATAAAAAAATTTTAGGGGGAATCCTATTCTATTGGCCCTTCAAGAAGTATCTTGTCCCCTATCTTTTTAACCATGTCATAGGGTACTATTGTCTCTCCCTTCGATAATCCAAGACCCTCTGATAGTCCCCCTTTACCTAATATAAGTGCTTCTATTGTCCTTGTTTCAATGTCTACCTCAATATCTTTTACTTTCCCTATTACTTTAGCGGAACTGTCAAGAACCTCTTTACCTATAATCTCTTCAACAACTCTCATTTTATTCACCATATCATTCTCTATGATATTACTATTTATTTATAATTTTGGAAGAAAAATTATGCGAGGGCATATGATCCCTCTTTTAATCTTTGTTCCAGTTTATTAGACCATAGGCTACGCATAGAACAGTCACTAGTATACAGGATATGTAGGCGCTCCAAACCCATGGATCAGGTATACCTAGGACCTCCATGATCATACCCCCTTAAAACATTCTTTTAAATGATCTTCCCCAAATTTCTTTGTTAAGAGGCTTACAAGTACTGTTATTAGCATTGATGCAGGGACAGCCACCAATATAGGGTCCACAAATGGCCATGGCATCGTCTTGATGAGCAAACCACCAAATATCAACTTCGCCAAACCAAGGGCCATAGCAGTCTTCTTATAAACAAATAGGAGCCATAAAATGCTTATAACAGCCCCTGAGACCATCCCTGCTATTGCACCAGCCTTTGTCGTGCCCTTCCAGAATAATCCACAGGTATAAACAGAAAGGAAAGTGGCTGCACATATCCCGAAAAATAAAGCCGTTCCCTGCGCTACTATACTGCCCGGCAAGACATATGCCAGTATAACCGCGATTATCACAGCAATTATGATACCAATCCTTGTTATAAGCACAGATCTTCCACTTTCCCTTTTCAAGGTTTCATAAACATCTCTGCCAATAGCAGTCCCCTGAACATGGAACTGAGCGCTCAAAGTAGACATGGCTGCTGAAAGCAAAGTCAACATGAAAAGGTATGTGAACCATTCAGGCATAGCAGAACTTATAAAAGCTGGTATTATTTTATCAGCGTTCCCCCCAGCCGCTTGGATTGCGAGAACACCTTTTTCTTGGAAAAAATAGACGTTTGATAACGCCCCGACAACATATGCACCCCATGTCATTACAAATATGAACAATGCACCTATAAGAACACCCCTGTTAAGTTCACGGTTAGATTCCACTGTCATGAACCTTACTGCAAGTTGCGGCTGAGCCAAGACACCTATACCAACCCCAAGAATTATCGTGGAAAATAAAGTCCACCAGTAAGGGCTTCCATAAATGGGCATGCTAGTCCAACCTGTAGCACCCACACTCTTAGCAGATGCTGGTAAGAAATGTGCCATGCTCGTAAGCGCCCCATGGGCTTCTGTAACACCACCAAGCATATAATATGTTGAGAAGATGAGGAATATCATACCCAGGAACATTATAGTCCCTTGGAGGGCGTCAGTATACATAACGCCTCGTATACCACCCATCACAACATATAAAGCTACTATTATAGCCATTATAATAAGAGCCAAAGTAAAATTGAGGTTTAGTGAAGTTTCAAGGAATCTTGCAGCGCCTATAAGAACAACCGATGCATAGAGTGGCATCCCAAGGAATATCACAGCACCCCCAAAATATTGTATAAACCTGCTATTAAACCTCCTTGAGAGAAACTCGGGGAATGTGAAAGCAGAAAGATTTTCACCCATTCTACGGGTTCTTTTACCATAAAATACGAATGCTATGAATATCCCCACGAGAATGTTGAGGAACACAAGCCATAATATACCCATACCATACACGCCAGCCATACCACCAAAACCAACAATAGCAGCAGTACTAATAAAAGTAGCACCATAACTAAGGGCCATGATATAAGGATGCGTCTTTCTACCAGCCACCATGTAGTCCTCTGATGTGCTGGTTCTTCGCCATGCAACATAACCTGCATAACCTACCATGAGAAAATAAATTAATACGACTATCCCAAGGATCACTAAGTTCATCTCTTCCCTCCTCCAAAATTTTATAAAAAAATAATGAAAATATAAAATTTATAAGTTTTATCCCCCCTCCACTTTCAGCATGTTAGAAGGTAGATGAAAATGATATGGAATCCAAAGGCAGAATGCATGGACAAAGAAGAAAGAAAAGAAATACAACTTAAAAGACTCCAGGACACTGTTAAAAGGGCCTACGAAAACGTCCCATACTATCATCAGAGGTTCAACGAACTTAAAATAGAACCAGAGGACATAGAAAGCCTAGAAGACATTAAAAAATTGCCATTCACCACAAAACAGGATCTTAGAGAAGCCTACCCATTCGGAATGTTCGCAGTACCAGACGAAGACATCATAGAAGTCCACACATCCTCAGGAACCACGGGAAAACCAACAGTATCAGGTTACACCCAAAAAGATATAAACCTATGGTCAGAAGTCATGGCAAGAGCACTTACAATGGCTGGAGCAACCCGAAAAGACCGCATCCAAAACTGCTACGGATACGGGCTATTCACCGGAGGCCTAGGAATACACTACGGAGCCCAAAGGGTAGGAGCCACAGTAATCCCAATATCAGCAGGCAACACCAAAAGACAAATCGAAATCATGCAAGACTTCGAAACAACAATACTCACATGCACACCATCCTATGCACTATACCTTGCAGAAGTCCTAGAAAAAGAAGGAGTTAAAATAGAAAACTTAAAACTCAAATCAGGCCTATTCGGGGCTGAAATGTGGACAGAAGAGATGAGAAACGCCATAGAAGAGAAATTAGGTCTTGAAGCCCTCAACATCTATGGCCTAACAGAAATCATAGGACCAGGCGTGGCCATGGAATGCCAGGAAAAAAACGGCCTACACATCTTCGAAGACCACTTCTACCCCGAGATAATAGATCCAAACACAAAAAAGAACCTAACTCCAGGAGAAAAAGGAGAACTAGTACTAACCACACTTACAAGGGAAGCCATGCCCATCCTAAGATTCAGGACAAGAGACATCACAACCCTAAGAACAGATAAATGTCCCTGTGGCAGAACCCTCATAAGAATGGACCGCATAACCGGAAGAAGCGACGACATGCTAAAAATACGTGGAGTTATCGTATTCCCATCACAAATCGAAGAAGCCCTACTCAAAATCAACGGACTCGAACCACACTACCAGATAGTGGTAACCCGTCCAAAATACCTAGATGAACTCGAAGTTCAAGTCGAAGCCTCACCAGCACTATTCTCAGATGAAGTGAAACATGTAGAAGAAGCAAAAAAAATGATAGAAGAACACCTACAAAGAGAGATAGGATTAAGGGTTAACGTAACACTAGTCGAACCAGAAAGCCTACCAAGAAGTGAAGGGAAAGCAATAAGGGTTATTGATAAAAGAAAATTCTAAAACAGGCGATTTAAAATGAAAGTGAAACAAATATCCGTATTCCTCGAAAACAAAAAAGGAAGATTAAAAAAGGCAGTGCATGCACTCGCCAATGCAAACATAAATATAAGAGCTTTATCCATAGCTGACACATCAGAATTCGGAATATTAAGGCTAATAGTCCCAGAACCCGAAAAGGCAAAAAAAGTTCTTGAAGAAAACAATTTCGTGGTTAAAATCAATGATGTCATAGCCGTCGAGGTGCCGGACAAACCAGGAGGACTCGACAGCGTCCTCGGAATCCTCACAGAAGCCGACATGAACGTGGAATACGTCTACGCTTTCGTGGAAAAAAAAGGCGAAAAAGCAATAGTAGTAATAAGAACAGAAGACTTAGAATCGGGGATAAAAGTGCTAAAAAAGGCTAAAGTACCCCTACTATCATCAGAGGACATTTCAACGCTCTAACATCCCAAATCCCATTTTAAACGCTTCCAAATTCACCCTAAACAACCTACTGGGCAAATTCTCCCTCATAGAATCTAATAGGGCATCCTGGGAAAGAGGGAAACCAACTGTGGCCGCGGCAGCACCCAACATCACCATATTCATCGAAAGAGGATGACCAGCATCCAATGCAATACTATCAGCATCAAAAGCATAAACATTCCCAGAAAATCTCCCAAGCTCCCCCAATATCCAATCTACCCTAGGATATTTCCTAGGATCAATATTAAAAGGTGGCAGAGGAGTGACATTAACCACAATCTGAGCACCCCTTCTTAACTTAGGAACAGCCCTTAAAGCCTCAAGGGGTTCAAATGCCATCATAAGATCAGCATGGCCACCCGGGATTATGGTCCCCCTTGCCTTCCCTATTCTAACCTCGGTGGATACTACACCACCCCTTTGCGCCATTCCATGTATTTCACTCATCACAACATCCAAACCTTCTTTCATAGCAGCCCATCCTATAATTTCACCAGCTTTTATAATACCCTGACCACCAACACCACAAATGTAAATATCATAGGATAACTTCACTGTGAAGACCCCCTTTTGGTTTTTATAGCTTTTTCTGGACAAACTTGGACACAAACCGTGCATCCCCGACAATATCTTTCATCTACCTTCACAACCTCATCATATCTTATGGCAGGACATGCAAGTTTACTTATACACTCCAAACACTCGTCACAAAGATCATAATCCACTTCAACCGGCTTACCCTTGGCCTTGACTGAAAGTTGACATGGATACCTTGCAACAACAACATTAAGCGAATCAGCAGTTAAAGCCTCCTTAAAGGCCTCTATACTCTTTTTTATGTTCATGGGGTTTATCACCCTAACATTTATGCCAGCAGCCTCAACAATCCTTTCAATGGGGATGGCTGGCGCTTCACCACCCATACCATCAAATGGCAGTCCAGGGTGTGGTTGGCCTCCAGTCATTGCAGTTGTCCTGTTATCAAGGATCACAATGAGGAAATCATGTTTGTTATGAACAGCATTCAATAGTGGTGGTATACCAGCATGGAAAAAGGTTGAGTCTCCTATAAATGACACTATTTTCTGTTCTGTTGCCTTGGAAAAACCGCAGGCCGCCCCTATACTTGAACCCATCGACAAGAGGTAATCGGCCGCATTATATGGGGATTCTATGCCTAGGGTGTAGCAGCCAATGTCAGTTGAGAATATAACCTCTATATCTAGTTCTTCAAGGGCTCTGTTCATAGAATAGTATACTGCTCTGTGTGGGCAGCCTGGACAAAATGTTGGAGGTCTTTCAGGCAATTTTATCTCCGGAATCTTTGCCTGTTCTTGGAGTCCTAACAGTTTTCGGATGGGATTGTTTATTATGTCTTGATTGTATTCATAGATTCTTGGGAATGTACCGTCTAGTTTTCCATGGACGTCTACTTTAAGGTTTCTTTTACCTATTATGGATAGAACTTCTTTTTCCATTATTGGGTCGACTTCTTCGATTATAAAAACTTTATCAATGTGTTTTAAGAATTTGTATACTAGCTTTTCTGGGAATGGGTATGTGAATCCCAGTTTTAGTATGGGCATGGGGAGTTCTTTTTCATTGACCAGATCATAAGCATAATTAAAGGCGCCTCCACTTGCTATGATCCCATAGGCGCTATCTTCAGGTTTTGATAATTTTCTCCCTTTATAATAGATTTGGTTGAATGGTGATTTGTCCACAATCTTGGATATTTTGTCTATTTTCTTGACAAGTTCCCTGTGCATTGTCCTTGCAGTTGATGGTACAAGGACGAATCTCCCTGGATCTTTTTTGAACCGGCCCTTTCTTTCCATCTTTTGGGTTTCACCCACTTTAACCTTGCTTCTCATATGTGAGACTCTTGTTGTTGTCCTTACCATGACTGGTAACTTGAATTTTTCAGATAAATTAAAAGCATACTTTGTAAAGTCTAGTATCTCCTGGGGATTTGATGGTTCAAACAATGGAATGTTAGCAAACCTTGGATAGTGTCTATTGTCCTGTTCATTTTGTGATGAGAACATTGAGGGGTCATCAGCTGATAATATGACCATTCCTGCTTCGACTCCAGTATATGCAGTGCTTACAAGCGAATCTGAAGCCACGTTAACTCCCACATGTTTCATGAAGGTGAATGATCTCACGCCAGAGGCTGCTGCAGCGGCCGCCACTTCAACTGCAACTTTTTCATTTGTTGAAAATTCAAAATATATCCCGGTTTTGGATGCGATTTTTGAGAGGATGTCTCCGATTTCTGATGATGGAGTTCCAGGGTAGGTGCTTGCGACAGCCACTCCTGATTCTATAGCTGCCCTTGCAGCGGCCTCATTACCTAGGAGGAAAAGTTCATCGCCTTCACTAGCCTTTAAAAGTTGAGTCATGTTGATCACCTACTAGAGTGTTGAGAAAATTATAATAATGAAAAAAATTTAAAATTTCCATAAGTCCAAATCTAATTTTCCAATACTTTTATAATTTCCCCTTTTATAAAATTGGAGATAAGAAATATGATAAAGGTTAAAATCTTAAGGTTCGACCCGGAAAAGGACAAGGAACCATACATTGAGGAATACAAGATCCCCTACAAGGAGAAGATGAAGATATTAGATGCTCTTAACCTAATCAATGACATGTATGGGGCTAACATAGCCTTTAGAAGTTCTTGTAGGGCTGGGCAGTGCGGATCCTGCGCGGTTAAAATGGACGGCGAAGTCGTACTAGCATGTAAAGCAGAAATAAAAGACGAGTCACTGATAGAACCGTTGGATTTCCCAGTTATAAAAGATCTTATAGTTGACAGGAGCGAAATCGATGAAAAAGCCCGGGAGATGAAATTATACCTAGAATCAACAGGGAAAGGACTTCAAGAGATCAGACCAGAAGATTACATGGACTCAAAAAAACTTAGAAGTTGTATTGAATGCTTCTCATGCATAGCAGCCTGTCCAGTTATAAAAGAAAGCTCAGAATTCGCAGGACCATACTTCATGAATTACCTTTCAAAATTCGCATTCGACCCAAGAGACAAAGCAAACAGAGCCAAAGAAGGATTCAAAGAAGGACTATACTGTTGCACAACCTGTGCAAAATGTGAAGAAGTCTGCCCAAAACAATTAAACCTGCCAGGAGACGCCATCGAAAAACTAAGAGCACTAGCATGTAAACAGGAAATCGGACCCCTAGAAGCCCATAAAAAAGTTAAAAAGCTCATAGAAGAAACCGGAAGATCAGTCGAACAAATCCAAGAAGGCTTCATAGAATCCCTAAAATTAGATGGGAAAAATCCAAGGATAGGATTCTTCACAGGATGCCTCGTAGACTACAGGATACCAGAAGTGGGACTAGCACTACTCAAAGTACTTAAAAAACATGGGATAGAAATCGACGTACCCCCAGACCAAGTATGCTGCGGATCACCCATGATACGCACTGGACAAACCGACATAGTAAAAGAACTCGTAGCCAAAAACAAAAAAGCCCTACAAAAATACGACACCATCATAACAGTCTGCGCAGGCTGCGGCTCCACACTAAAAAACGACTACCCAAAATATGGCGTCAAACTAAACGTCCTAGACATAAGCGAACTTTTAGCAGACAACCTCAACACAAAAGAAATGAAACCAGTTAACATGAAAGTAACCTACCACGACCCATGCCACCTCGCAAGAGGACAAGGAATACGACTAGAACCAAGAAAAATACTCAAAAAAATAAAAGGCCTAGAATTCATTGAAATGGAAAAACCAGACCAATGCTGCGGCTCCGGAGGAGGTGTCAAATCAGGCAAACCAGACCTAGCATACAGTCTAGGTAAAAAAAAGGCAGAGATGATAAAAAAACTAGGCGTTGACGCCGTGATAACAATATGCCCATTCTGCCAACTACACATAAAAGACTCCCTAGAAAGAGAAGGCCTAAAAGACGTTAAAGTTATGAATATACTGGAATTACTAGACCTAGCATATAGAGAAAATGGAAGAAAGGATAAAAAAACTTGAAGATAACATCTCAGTGGTCTTTGTTGAACCCGAAACACCAGGAAATATCGGATTCATAGCTCGGACCATGAAAAACTTCGGATTAAAAAAACTAATCCTCATAAACCCCTGCGAATTAGATGAAGAAGCATATTTATATGCAATGCACGCAACAGACATCCTAGAAAACTCAATAACATTCAAATCCCTCAATGACATGCTAGATAAACTGCCAGTAGACTTTCTCGTTGGCACAACAGGAATACCAGGCGGAAGCTACAAACTAGAAAGACTACCCCTCAGACCAGAACAATTTGCAAAAGCATTAAATACAAATGCAAAAATAGCCATACTATTCGGCAGAGAAGGAAACGGCCTCACAAACAAGGAAATATCAAAATGCGACATTATCGTGAGCATACCCACAAGCCAGGAGTATCCCATAATGAACGTATCACACGCAGCCGCAATAATATTCTATGAAATATTCAAAAAAAGAGAATATAAACCCAAGGGGATCGAAGAAGCCTCAGGACTCGAAAAAAAACTTTTAATATCAGATATGAAGGATGTAATATCATCCCTTGACCTGCCAGACCATAAAAAAAAGGTTGCCATGAGAGCCTTCAGGAACCTTATAGGAAGAGCCTTCATCACCGGAAGAGAAGCCCACACCCTAAAAGGAATCCTCAGAAGGATAAAAAAACGCCTATAACAAAGGAGGGAGATGTAACTGATTTTCGGAGCAAACTGGGAAATCCTAAGCATAATATTCTTCGTGATCCTCATCATATTCCTACCAATAATAATGAGAATCCGCATATTCTCAGCACTGCAAAAAACCCTACTCGAAATGGAAGAAATGGTGAAAGACTCAAAAAACCTGATAATCAACCTATCCAAGGAAACTGGAGACGAAAAAGCCACAATGGAACAAGTCGATGAATTCCTAGACTTCTTTATCATACCCCCAACAGACCTAGACCCAAATGGCATCGTCCAAAAATTCAACCAAATACTGGAATTGAGCGAATCCAGATTCAAAAAAATGGTTGAAATAATAGCCCCAAAAGCAAACAAAGAAACAAAAGCAAACATAATAATGACCCTAAAAGTCGCCATAGGCCTCAACAGCATATATAAGATGATAAGACACAACTTCGAACTTGCAAAGAAAACAGGAAACCTCCAAATACTCCTAGCCCTCCAAATGAACATGCCCCTCATCATGAGAATATTCAAAGCCCAATACAAAGGCGCTAAAGCATTCTCAAAAGGCTTACCAGTGGGTGACGGCGCCGGCCCCCTCACAATAGCCATGCTCCTAAAAAAGGAAGACAAAATAGAATCCATAGATGAAATGATCTACGCAACCAGAGAACATGAAAATAGGAAAATTGTCATACTCAGACCAGAAGGACCCGGAGCAAGATTAGGGAAAGTTGCAAAAGCCGTGAACACACTAATAGACAAATTCAAAATCCAAAAGATTATAATGGTTGATGCAGCTGTAAAAATGGAGGGTGAAGAAACTGGTAAAGTCGCTGAAGGCGTTGGTATTGTCATTGGAGGTACCGGAGTCGAGAAATGGTTCATCGAAGACAAAATACTCCAACAAAACATCGAAATTGATTCAATAGTGATCAAAATGAGCCCAGAAGAAGCAATAACACAAATGGATAAAAAAATCTTAGAAGGATGTAAAATCGCCCTGAAAAAAATAAAAGCCAACATGAAAGAAGACAAAAACATACTCATCGTAGGAGTGGGTAACAGCTGCGGCATACCCAACATCCTCAAAGACTTATCAACCATAAAATTAAAGGAAGACGATGATGAGGGAGAATAGAACATGGCAATCCTAAGCGACCGTGACATAAAAAAGTGCCTAAAGGATGGTCTGATAATCATAGACCCACTAGAAGACCCAGAAAGGCAAATACAACCATCATCAGTAGATCTCAGGATAGGAAACGAATTCAAAGGATTCAAGATCATAAGAAAACCATGCATAGACCCCCAGGAACCAGAAGACATAGAATCCTACATGAAATCATACCACATAAAAGACGGAGAATCCTTCATAATACACCCAGGAGAATTTACATTAGCCACAACATACGAATATATAGGACTACCAGACAACCTTGTTGCAAGAGTAGAAGGAAGATCATCCATAGGAAGACTCGGAATCACCATGCACGTCACAGCAGGCTACATAGACCCAGGATTCCACGGCAAAATCACACTAGAAATCTCAAACATTGGAAAAATGCCAGTAGCACTCTACCCAAAACAACGAGTATGCCAAATAGTATTCGAAACAATGACATCACCAGCAGAAAAACCCTACGGACACCCCGAAAGAGAAAGTAAATATATGGGCCAACTCAAACCCGAAACAAGCAAAATAAAAGACGACTATGAACTCAAAAAATTCAGAATCTATCAGAAAAAAATAGGGGATAAATAATGAGCCACAAAGAAGTTATGAAAATCGCGAGAAAACGAGGATTCCTATGGTCATCCTTTGAAATCTATTCCGGAGTAGCAGGATTCGTAGACTACGGACCACTAGGAGCCCTCCTAAAAAATAAGATCATGAACAAATGGAGAGAATACTACATCATAAAAGAAGGATTCTACGAAATGGAATCCCCAACAGTAATGCCAGAAGAAGTATTCAAAGCCTCAGGACACGTTGACCACTTTAACGACCCAATGACACAATGCAAAGAATGCAGAGAAGTATACAGAGCAGACCACATAATCGAAGAAGCCACAGGAATGGAAGTTGAAGGCCTGGAAAACCAGAAACTCACAGAGATAATCTCAAATAAAAAAATAAGATGTCCACGTTGCGGCGGACACCTCACACATGTATGGAGTTACAACCTCATGTTCCAGACACTAATCGGGGCAAAAGGCAAAAAAGTCGGATACCTAAGACCCGAAACAGCCCAGGGCATATTCACACCATTCAAAAGACTCTTAAGATTCTTCAGAAACAAATTACCCTTTGGTGTAGTGCAACTCGGCAAAGCTTATCGTAACGAAATATCACCCAGACAAGGCGTTATAAGACTCAGAGAATTCACACAAGCAGAAGCAGAAATATTCGTAAACCCCAAAGACAAAACACATCCAAAATTCCACACAATAAAATCAGAAAAACTAAAATTATACCCAGCAGAAAAACAAGAAAAAGGCGAAGAACCCACAACATTAACTGCTGGAGAAGCCGTCAAAAAAGGCATAATATCAAGTGAAATCCTAACATACCATCTCTGGTTAGCGAAAAAATTCCTAATTGACATTGGAATACCTGAAAATGTTATAAGATTCCGCCAACACCTCCCAACAGAAATGGCACACTATGCAATCGACTGCTGGGACGTTGAAATCCAAACCAACAGATACGGATGGATCGAAATAATAGGCATAGCAGACAGAACAGACTACGACCTCAAATCCCACAGCGAACACAGCAAAGAAGACCTAAAAGTCTTCATAGAATACAAAAAACCCAAAATAATAAAAAAAGAGATAGTCAAAGCCAAAATGGAAAAAATAGGCCCAAAATTCAAAAAAGACGCTGCAAAGATTATAAAAGCTCTGGAAGATGCCGATCCAAAACTCGTCAAAAAAGAACTTAAAAAAAATGGCCAATTCAAACTCGAAATAGATAAAACTTACATCCTACTAAAAGAAGATCTTGAATTTGAGGAAGTTGAAGAAACCATAAAAGGGGAAAGGATATTCCCCCATGTAATAGAACCATCATTCGGAATCGACAGAATAATATATTCACTCCTACTACACTCCTATAAAAAAGAAGATGAAAGAAGCTACTTTGACTTCCCAGCAGACATAGCACCAATAGAAGTCGTAGTCCTACCCCTAATAAACAAAGAAGAACTCGTCCAACTAGCATTAAAAATAAAAGAAGATCTTCGAAACAATGGCATACTCGCAGAATTCGACACATCAGGCACAATAGGCAGAAGATACGCCCGAATGGATGAAATAGGAGTTCCATTCGCAATAACAATAGACCACCAATCACTCGAAGACAAAAAAGCCACCATAAGAAACAGAAACGACACAAAACAAGTTCGAATACCAATAAAAGAACTTAAAACAATCCTGGAAGACCTTCTAAAAAGACGGAAGAACTTCCAGGATCTCCTAGAAAAACCATAAAAACCCAAAACTAACAGGTGAAAAAAGGATGATAGACTCCCACATACACGCAGATACACGCCCATATGAAGATTTCGAGAAAATGGCGATAGCAGGGATAAATAAAACCATAACATGCGCCCACGACCCCCTACCAATGAAAGTCTCAGCAGTCAACCTCGAACACATACAACGCCTACTAGAAATCGACACCCAACGTGCAAAAGAAAACGGCCTCAAATTATACGTGGCAGTAGGAATCCACCCAAGAAGCATACCAAGAGACTACAAAAGAGTAATAGAAAAACTACCCCAAATCATAGAGGACAGAAAGGTTGTGGCCATAGGAGAAATCGGAATTGAAAAAGGAAACCAACTAGAGATAAAAGTTTTAAAGGAACAATTAAAATTAGCAGATGAGATGAAAATCCCTGTGATAATCCACACACCCCGGAAAAATAAAAAAGAGATAACAAGGATCCTAATCCAGATAATAGAAGATAATATTAACACCTCCCAGGTGATAATAGACCATGTAAACACTGAAATAATCGACGAAGTCATCAATAAAGACCCAATGCTTGGACTCACCATTCAACCAGGTAAAATGACACCATTCGAAGCTGTTATGATAATGAGAGAATATGATATAGACAAGTTCATGCTAAACAGTGACATGAGCTCCGCACCATCAGACCCACTATCGGTACCAAAAACAGCCCATATAATGCGTATTGAAGGCTTCAGTGATTCAGAAATACGTAAAGTCTCCTCAAAAAATGCCGAAAAATTCTTTAAAATATAATCTTCCTCACACCTTTTAAATTTTTGTTGCTGCTAGGCCCCAGCCGAAAGGAAGGTATAGTTCACTACCCCCATTCCCTTTTTTAGAAAAAAACCCTAGTAACTTAGATTGCTCCTAACCTTTTGAGATTTTTCAAAGCACATTCATGCCCTCTCCTAAGACATGAATTTAAACTCTCACCTTTAATCCAAGATGCAATAAAACCCGCGGCAAACGCATCACCCGCACCAGTAGTATCCAAAGCCTTCACCCCCCTAACACTATATCTAACCACATCCCTCTCTGTATAAACTTCAGAACCTTTACTACCCTTCGTTACAACTATCAGAGGAACACCCTCATCTATTAAAAGATTAACACCCTCTCGATGGGATTCACCAGTTAAAAGTTTAAGTTCATGTTCATTAAGAAAAAGAACATCGGTATTCTTGAGTATGGGTCTTAACGTGGACATGCCATAAACCGCTAAAAGAGCCCCAGGTGCAAAAGAGAGAATATTAGCATGTTCGGCCGTTGGAAACGCTATTTCAAGGTAAGTACCGCCAAGATGTATCAAACCAGCCCTTGAAATACAATCTATCTCCTTTTTTCCAATTCTAAGTTTCTTGTTCGCGCCTATAAATGAATAAATGGATCTCCTACCAGACTCATCCACGCTAATGAATGTCATCCCGGTACGTTCATGGATTCTTGAAACACATCCCACATCAACACCCTCATCCTTGAGCCTATCATAGATTATACTACCAAAATAGTCCGAACCAACCATTGCTATTATACCAGCTCTAAAACCATTTCTGCTAATGTGAACAGCAAAATTAAGGGCCGATCCTCCTGGTGAAATATGTAATTGTTCAATATTCATTTCAGTGTCAGGCTCTACAAAAGATGGAACTTTTAGGATGAAATCTATATTAGCAGTTCCCACACTCACAATATCCAAATAGAATCCCCCAACAACCCCCTGAAGATTTGATTTATCTACGCCCAACCAAACCTGCTATTAACCTTTTAATAACCCCCTTCTTATCAGGTTCGATAGGATGGAACTCCTTACCTGTTAAGTCAGCAGTTAATTTCATGATAGCATTGCTAACCGGCGATTTAGGATTCTTCACCACTATAGGTTCTCCAAATGCAACTGACCTACTAACCTCTTGATCTTCAGGTACGACCGCGATCACAGGGACTTCCAATATGGTTTCGATCTCTTCAACTGTCAAAAACGTCTTATCATGTTGCTCCCTATTCACCACAACACCTATAATATTAATATCCAGTTTCTCAGCGATTATCTTTGTTTTAAGGGTGTCGCTTATGGATGGGATTTCAGGGGTTGTGACAAGTAAAAGTTCATCAGCAGCAGCAATCGCTGCTATAGCATCCTTCTCAAGACCTGCAGGAGCATCAATTAATAATATGTCAGTATTTTCAACTATATAAGATAAAGCCTCCTCTAAACGTTCTATTTTCACGTTCCGCAAACCTTCTAATGATATGCCAGCAGGCACCACCTTTAAACCCCTTGGACCCTCATAGATGGCTTCTTCTATGGAAGCTTCGCCTGCGAGCACATCACTTAAAGTGATGGGTTTGCCTTCCATTCCAAGTACGAGTTCCAAATTAGCCATTGCAATATCTGCATCTATTACAACTACATTTTCACCATAACTTGCAAGTGCAACTGCTAGGTTGGCTGCGATTATTGTCTTCCCAACCCCTCCTTTACCAGAAGCAACTGTGATAACCCTTGTCATTTTATGCCTCCAAAAGAATCCCTATTATTAATGGATTTCGATATCCACATTGAAGTTTTCTATTATCTCTGGGTAATCCCTGAATGTCCTCTTTAATTCCATTTCAATTATATCATAAGCATGTTTTCTTACTTCTTCCTCACTCATCGACCCACCTATTAAAAGGGATACCAATCCTTTGCTTTCGCGTTCAATGAGCACTTTTATATCCCCTCCAAATTCGGGCGCGTTTTCGAGGAAAATCATAACCTTAACATTCCTTATATCTGGGATCACCATTATTGCTTCTTCTATCCTGTTTATCAATGCCTCTTCTATTCTTTCAATATCTACTGTGGTTATGGCACCCCCTTTATAAGTTTCAAGGACCTTTTCAATTTCCTCTTCATCAATCTCCTTCAAACCATATTTTTGCATCAACTCTTCTCTACTTAAACGTTTCTCTCTTTCATCAGGGGTCTTGGAGACTTCCTCTGGTCGAGTTATTCCACTAGTTTTTGTTGGTTTGGTTGGTTCTTTTTTTGTTGGTTTGGTTGGTTCAAATTTATATACTTTGTTTATTTTTATTAGGTAGTCCATTTGGGATTCTCTTATTTCGAATAGTTCTATGAGTGTGTCGATTTTGTCGATAATTTCTAGGATTTTTTCCATTGCCTCGGATTTCATGTATCTGTCGTATGAGGCTGCGATTGGGATGCCTTTTTTGAGTAATATGTAACCTTCGCTTGAGGCGTGGGTAACTCTGATAAATCCGTTATATTCTTTTCTGGCGAGTTTTTCTAGAAATTTATAAAAGTTTAGTTCATCACCATAGGAGAGTTGCACAGGCCTTGTGATTGGTAAATCCATCCATCACTCCCCTGGATCGGCTATTCTTTTTTAATAAGTTTTATCTCTGGGGGAGTGACAATTATAATGTCCTTTTCGTTTTTACATAGGAGTATGGCTTCTGCTTTTTCTTTTTCCCTTAAATTTTTTATTTTTTCCCCCGCAACTTTGAAATCTTCTAGGGATTGCATTTTTAAATGACTTAAGTCTAGTATTACCGGGTTTTTTTCTTCTGTTATCTGGTTTAAGGCGGCGTCGATGTCTTCAATATTTTTTGCTTTCATTAATATTATCTCATAGAAGGAGTGTTCAGGTACTATGATTGTCTCGGTTTCTTCTTGTTTTTCCTCCTCGTTCAATCCTATGGTTTCCTTTAAGAAATTTATAACATCTCGCAATTTATATCTCTCCTATATAATCTATGATAGCATCTAATAATTTAGAGGAGCCTCCATTTTTCACATCGGCAACTGGGAGGGTATATTGGTTTTCATATTTATTTATTAGTTTTTCTTTTATATAATCATTTATATTTCTCAAATTTAGGGAAATGCCAACAACTTTCGTGGGTTCAACGGCCTCTATTGCCTCTATTTCCTCCTTCACGCCCAGGGGATGTCTGTAAGGGTGTTTTGGCCGGTGGCATACTATACATGCATTGGGCATGGAACCTACGAGGATCGCGGCTGATAAACCTCTTGGGTGGGGGTTTTCCCTTTCTGTTAAACTGGCCTGGCTTTCAACGAAAATTATATCAGGATCCTTTTTTTCTTCCATGTATTTTATTGTGCCCATGAGGGCTGCTGCAACGTCCATTACAGATAAGCTGCCTGCTCTGAAGTTAATATCTATTGGCTCTTCTAATCCCATTTCATCAGTAGATATTACTGCGGGTTTTAGACCTCTTTTTTTGGCTTCGAAGCCTAGCATTCTTGTGGTGGTTCTTTTTCCGCATTCTTGTGAGGTTCCTCCAATGTATATTACTGGGGTTTTGTGTTTGTAGTTTATTTTTGGTAAGATTTCTGTGCAGTGTGTTGGTGCTATTCCCATGATTTTGCGTACATTGTCCAGGCGGGGGCTTATCTCTAGGATTGATACGTTGTTTTCATTGGCTAATTTTATTAGAGATTGGTTTTCGGCGAGTGGTAGAGATCTGAATGATGTTACAACATTTTTTCCTTCGTTTATTGCCTGGACTGCATATTTTAGGGCGGTTCCTTCGGCGCCGATTGGTAACATTATGGCAACGCTCTTGGCGGGTGTTTTCTTGAGGAGTTCGAGGAGGTTTGATGATACTATGGAGCCGCAGAATTTTTGTCCATGTTTCGATGGGTCGTCGTCTACGAATCCTACGGTTTCGACTCCTTCGAAGTTTGCGAATTTTTCTCCCCCTCCACCACAGCCTATTACTATGAATGGGTTGAGTTTTTTAAGTTCTTTTACAGAAGATAAGATGTACAAAGAATCACTCCTTGATAGTCTGTAGGAATAGAAACCTTAATTAGTTATGTGTACTTTACCTAATAATAAATATTTGATGATTATATAAATTTAGGGGATAGGTATTATGGTTGAAATGATTGAGAGAGTACTTAAGGATTTAGGCAGGATTAATGGTGTTAATGGATCGTTGGTCGTTGGAAAGGATGGGCTTATAATAGAGAGTGAAGTTCCATCTGATATAGACGCCGAACTTGTGGCTGCGATGGCATCTGCTGTTTTCGGTACTGCTGAAAGGTCAGCGGAGGAGATAAAGCAGGAGCCACTTGAACAAGTGATGATAGAGGGTAGTAGAGGTAAAACTTTGATGATCGACGCAGGTGAGGGTATACTTGCAGTTATAACAGATGTTGATATAAACCTTGGACTTATAAGATTAGAGATGAGAAGAAGCGCGGAGAGAGTGCGTGACCTGTTAACATAAACTTATTTTCATGGGGAGTAAAAATATTGAGAAAACCATATGTAATATTGATAGGTAGCGCATCAGGGATAGGTAAATCCACAATAGCCGCTGCTATAGCCAGTGAATTAAAGATAAAACACCTTATAGAAACAGATTTCATCCGAGAGGTTGTGAGGGGGATAATAGGACCCGATTATGCTCCTGTCCTTCATAAATCATCCTTTGACGCTTACACCGTCCTTAGAGATAAAGATAGATTCGAAGACTATGAATCATTGGTAAGCGCAGGGTTTGAAGAACACGCATTCTTTGTCATCCCAGCCATCGAAAAAGTTATCAGAAGAGCCATTGAAGACGCGGATGATCTGATCATTGAAGGCGTACACCTAGTCCCAGGCCTCCTGGACATATCAAAGTTCAAGGATGATGCATCAGTACACTTTTTTATATTATCTGCTGATGAAGAACTCCACAAGGAAAGGTTCGTGAAGAGGGCTATGGAGGTCAAAAGGGGTGGTAAGCATCTTGAATATTTCAAAGAGAACAGGATCATCCATAATCATCTAGTGAGTAGAGCGAAGGAGCATGATGTGCCTGTAATTGACAATGAAAGCATAAACTGTACATTGAAGAGAATGCTCTCTTTTATAAGACAGTACTGTAAAGTGATAACATTAAGACATCCTGTAGATAAGTTAGGTGAAGTGATAGATATAGTGATTAGGAAGTGTGGTGGACGTATAGTAGACGTATCATATTATATCCCAGGATTTACAGAGCCGCTTAAAAGGGATGTGAATGTATATGATCCTAGGGAGGCTCAGAGATTCCTTGACAGGCTTCAAAGCAATCCCAAACGCAAAAGAGACCTTGAAAGACTTTACAGGTTGTCGGATAATATACACTCACATAAGATATGCGCACCAGACAAAGAAAGCCTTGATAAGATAATTGAAGAACTTGACAAAAAAGGATTACTATACAAGAAGGAAGTGTGAATCGCCTTATGAGAATTGACTGTCCAGTATGCCATACTAAAAAATCATTGGAAGTTATAAGCCACATTGAGAAGATACCATACTTTGGAGAGATCATGGAATCCACCCTAATATGCCATGAATGTGGATACCGCTACAGTGATGTTCTCTGCCTAGACCATGGGGATCCCATGCGATATTCCCTGGACGTGGAATCTGAAACCCTAAACGCTAGGGTGGTGAAATCTCAATCAGCCACTATAAGGATACCTGAGCTAGGCTTAAAAGTGGAGCCGGGGCCACGATCAACAGCTTACATTTCAAATATTGAGGGGGTTATCGAAAGATTCCAAGCAGCTGTTAAAACGGCGCTAAAACTCTTTGAGGATGAAAAAGCCCAGGAGAGATCTCTCAAGTTGCTTGAGGATCTTGAAAGGGTTAGGAGTGGTGAAAAAAAGGTTAAGGTTATAGTTGAGGATCCTATGGGGCAGAGTTTCATAGCTCATCCAAGGGTTTCAAAGCGTAAGTTAACCGACGCGGAAATCAAAAAACTTAAAACTGGTTTTATAACAATCGAGAGATAATATTACTTTCTATTCCTCTCTTAATCTCATTGTACGTTCAACATCCTCAGATAGAGCGTCACAATCTGCCTTTATAGCCTCAAGATGCTTTATTATCCTCTCTTTTTCCTTGTTTATCCTTTCTATGTTCTTATATGGATATATGCATTCTTTGAACATGTCATATTCCACTGTCGCATAAGGATACTTGTTTAATTCTCTGCAGATCTTCTCTAATATCTCACCTAAGAACTTGTTCATTTCAACCTTGACTCTCTCCCTTATCATCTTGTCACTGTCAAGATGTTGTTTCATGAGCCTTACAACCTCTGCCTTAGCAAAGGGTAATTCTTCCTTCTCAGTTTCGCTTTCCTGAACCATGAAATTACCTCCCTAATCCAATATTAAGGCTCCAGAGTATATAAACATTTGGATGATTAAAGAAACCCTAAATTTTCTGGGGGGAATAAAATTATACTTTTGAAGATATTAAAGATAATTTTAAGGAAGATTAAAACAGCCTAAACTTTGCTTATTTCAAGAGTTAAATCCAAAACAGGCGTTGAATGCGTGATAAAACCCATTGATATCACATCAACCCCAGTAGTCGCATAATCACAAATATTATCAGGGTTTATACCGCCTGAAGCTTCCAGGATCACATCATCCCTCAAATCTTCCCTTTCAAGTGCTTCAATCACATTCTCAATAATGGCAGGTTCCATATTATCTAGGAGTATTATATCCACACCACAGCCTGCAGCGAGAATAGCATCCTCCACACTCTCAACCTCTACTTCTATCTTCTTTGTGAAACTTATATAAGATTTAACTCTCCTGATAGCCTCTTCAAGATCTCCAACAAGAGAAATATGATTATCCTTTATCATCGCACAGTCATCAAGCCTGAAACGGTGTGTATCCCCACCACCAATACGGATGGCCTGTTTTTCCCACCATTGCAATCCAGGGGTTGTCTTGCGCGTGCCTGCAATTATAATATTAGGGTTACATCTCCTCGCCTTTTCCACCATTTTATATGTTAAAGTGGCTATGCCACTCATCCTCATCATAAGATTGAGCAGTGTTCTTTCAATTAAAAGGATATGACGTGCATCACCTTTCATTGAAAGTATAATTTCATCCTCTGCTACCATATTACCATCTATTTTATATGATTTAAACTCCAGATTAAAATCATCACAAGTGATCTCTGCGATCTCAACCCCTGCTATTATACCATCATCCCTAGAGATTATCTCTGCTTCAGCTTCCATCCCAGCCCCTATAAGCGCATTGGTAGTTATATCCTCAAAACCCATATCCTCTTTTATCAACTTCCTTATCATATCGATCAAATGAGTCACCCCCTATGATAAAATATTAACAATGGAACTATAAACCTTTTACAAAGGGGATGAAGTGATAAAAATGGAATTAACATTCCTCGGAACTTCGGCGGCAATACCCTCCAAAAAAAGAAATCATACTTCAATAGCTTTGAAAGCATTTGGAGAAATATTTCTATTTGACTGTGGAGAAGGGACCCAGCGACAAATGGCAAGGGCGAAGGTAAGTCCAATGAAAATAAAGAATATATTCATCAGTCATTTGCATGGTGACCATATCCTAGGTTTACCCGGGATGATCCAGACACTAGCATTCAGGGGACGGACGGAACCATTACATATATTCGGCCCCCCAGGTACTAAGGAGGTTCTTGAAGCCGCGATAAAACTTGGCTATTTTTCAATGAACTTCGATATCTATGTGCATGAAATAGGCGCGGGTAAAATCATGGAAAAGGAGGATTATAGGATAACTTGCGTTGAGACAGAGCATACCATCCCCAACCTAGCTTATTGTTTCGAGGAAAAGAAAAAACCCAGATTCTTAAGGGATAAGGCTATAAAGTTGGGTTTGAAGCCTGGACCAGCCTTTGGGAAACTTCATAGGGGTGTTCCGGTGCGTTTGGGTGATAAGATCATAAGACCTGAGCAAGTGCTTGGAAAACCGCGTAAAGGTATAAAGATAACATATTCTGGTGACACAAGACCTTCCAAGAACCTTGTAAGATTGGCTAAGAACTCCCATATACTTATCCATGAGGCAACATTCGAAGCAGGTAAAGAAGATAAGGCTTTGGAAACAGGACATTCAACAGCCTCAGAGGCTGCTAAGATCGCTAAAGAATCTAATGTGGGAAGTTTGATACTCACACACCTTAGCACTCGTTATAAACGTTCAGATGTTATTGAAAAGGCGGCTAGGGAAATATTTAAGGATACTAAAGTAGCCTATGACCTCATGTCAATTGAGGTGAGAGAATATGCAAGTAAAAATGATTATTGAAGGTTTAATCGTTATAGGAATTACAATAGTCGCCACTTTAATCATGACAAGATGGATATCCCATATACTCCATAAAAGCGCGGAAAAATGGGACCTAGACCTAACAGTAATACAAGTGCTGAATGATATAATAAAATACACCCTGTATATATTAGCATTGGCCATAACCCTAAAATGGTTTGGGATTGACCTCACAGGACTAATTCTAAGTATAGGGATAGTAGGTGTTGCTGTGGGTTTCGCTGCTAGGGATACGCTAGCAAATTTTATATCAGGGCTTTTCATACTCGCAGATAAAAGTTTCAAGGTTGGGGATATAATTGAAATCTCCAACCAGAAAGGTGCTGTTATAAAGATGGGTTTTAGGACAACAACAATTTGCACTTCTGACAATAAGATTATCACAATACCAAATTCATCCTTCTCCAAAAACCCTTATGTGAATTATACAGCATCAAATAAACGTAGAATAGACCTCAAAATAAACATACCCCTAAAAGTTGATATAAAAGAATTCAAAGAGAAGACAAAGGAGATAATCATGGGGATAGATGGGATACTACCAAAACCAGAACCTAACCTCATAATACTAGAAATCACAGACACTGGTATAATAGCCAAGGTGACAGCATGGACGGATAAAACAGATAAAGTTGTCCATTACAGGTCTATAATAGCAAAAAAAGTCAAAAACTTACTAGCAGTGTGAAAAATGAGAAAATATAAAATATACTCAATAATAATAATCCTTACTTGTATAATAATCTCTTCTTTGATCGTGGTGAAAGGATACCAAGACTTTGAAAAATTGAAAAAATCACAAAAACACCTTGAAGAATACAAAAACGCCCCAAAGGAACTTCTAAACCCTGAAATCCCCACAACCACAGAACATACCATCATAGGGAAACTAATAATACCCAGCATAGGCCTAGAAGTCTGGATAAGAGAAGACACTGTTAACGCCTATGATTCAGTCTACCATTACCCTGAAAGTGTCATGCCCGGAGAACCAGGAGACTGCGGCATACTAGGACACAGAACAAGATATTCAGGGCCGTTCCAATTAATAGGAAACCTAAAACCAGGCGACACAGTAATAATAGAGGACATGCAAACCTCCAAAAGATACATATACAAAGTAGTATCCAATGGCCAAGATATAAGATGGGACTACAAAGAAAACCCCATAAGATTTTCACAAACAGGAAAACCTAGACTAATGCTCATAACATGCTACCCACCAGGTAGAACAGACGCCGCATGGATAACATACTGCGAACTTGTAGAAACCCACTAAGGGGAGATGTTTCCAAAATGAACATTTTCGATGAAATATACAAAGATTTCAAAAAAATAAACGGCTTCAACGGTATAATGATAACAGACAACAAAAACATCCTATATAACCAAATACCATCCAAGATTGACACTACCAGTATACAATCCATGGCCAAGGTAATAAACAAATCCTCGCAAAAACTGCTTAAAATGACAAAACAAGGCCAATGCAAAACAATAATACTAGAACTTCAAGAAAGCAAAATCTTACTCCTAAACATCGAAAACCTCCAACTTCTAATACTAGCAGACGAAAAAGCCAAACTTGGCCATATAATCCTAGTATCCGAAAAAAACAGGAAAAAACTCCAGGGGATAACACCTGGAAAAGAAGTTAAAGAAGAAATTAGCAAGGTCCCTGATAAAGCAAAGATTAGAGAAGCTGTCAAAACTAAAAAAGTTGAAGGCTTGCCTGAAATAAAACCGCCAATTTCACTTCCAAGCCTGGAAAAAAAGGTTAAAGTACCAGCTGATGAAAATGGAAGGATAGAATTAGCCCTTAAAATATATGAACATCTACTACTTGCAATGTCCATCGGAGCCAGTAAAATAATGGGAGTGGCACCAGCCAGGGGCATGTTAAAAAAATCCCTACCAGATACTCCAATACTTAAAAATGTTGAAGTTAAAGCAAACGCGACCATAGAATTCAACACCATAAAATCCAATATAAAAAAATCCCAATACGGACTAGAAGATATTATAAAGGCACTTAACGAGATAATATGGTCCATAACAGAAAATTATGGCAGAGTAATGGGATATGATGCATTCAAGGGCATGATAAGACCAGAATTCAAATCACTCCACGAAGCATATGGCCTTGCTATCAAAAAACTCGGAATAGAAGATGGAATACACCCAGAACTTAAAAAACTCTGGGAATAACCCTTCACATAGAGATGGGGGTAAGGGAGAATATAAAAATGATTTTAGGAGAAAAGGAGCTTATAAAACTTTTCCCAGAATTTAAGGATCTAGTGCAACCAGCAGGTATAGATATGCGCCTCGACGAAGTATTTGAACAAGCTAGCCCAGCCTCGCTTTTAGATGATGAAAAGAAACTACCAAAACTTAAAAGATTGAAACCCCCAATATACACACTAAAACCTAAAAAAGCCTACCTTGTAACTGTGGACAAAAAAATAAAAGTCCCAAGGGGCTATGGGATGATCTACCTCCCCCGTTCAACACTACTCAGATCCTTTATATCAGTACATACTGCATTTGGCGATCCAGGATTCCAGGGCAAATTAAAATTCCTAGTCTACAATTACGGAAACTTCGAATATAAAATAAAAAAAGGGGAAAGAATAATCCAAGCAATAGTATTCAAGGTTAAAGGCTCCGGCGAATACACTGGAAGCTACCAGGAACCACTATAGCGCCCTGTCCAATCCATCAACAGCCTCTGGATTTGCGAGAGTGCTCGTATCACCCACCTCCTCCCCTACAAGCTTCGCTTTTATTATCCTCCTCATTATCTTACCTGACCTAGTCTTAGGAAGATCATCCACAAACCCAATATAACTAGGAGTTGCTATAGGCCCTATCTCTTTCCTCACATGCTCCCTCAAAACACCTTTAAGATGAGGATCCGGCTCCACATCCCCCTTTAATATCACAAAGGCTGCTATCTCCTCGCCTTTAAGTATATCTGGTCTCCCTACTACCGCAGCCTCCACTACAAGGGGATGGCTTACAAGTGCGGATTCAACTTCAGCAGTGCTTATCCTATGCCCTGCAACATTCAAAATATCATCCTCTCTACCCTGTATCCAGAAGTAGCCATCCTCATCTATCCTAGCAACATCCCCAGTAAGGTAGATATTGGGGAATTTACTCCAATAGGATTCAATGTAACGTTCCTCATCCTTATAGAGGGTTCTGAACATTGCAGGCCATGGCGTTTTAATTACAAGGTGGCCTCCTTCACCCCTTAGACTGTTACCCTCATCATCTAGTACATCGGCTTTTATTGTAGGGAATGGTTTATATGCTGATCCCGGTTTCAATGGATTTATCGGTAGGGGTGTTATAAGGTGCATTCCTGTTTCGGTCTGCCACCATGTGTCCATTATAGGACATCTTCTCCCACCAATATTTTCATAGTACCATATCCAAGCTTCTGGGTTTATGGGTTCACCCACAGATCCCAGAAGCCTTAGACTGCCCAGATCATACTTTTGTGGCCATTTTTCACCATATTTCATGAACATCCTTACTAGGGTGGGGGCTGTGTAGAATATTGTAACCCCATAATCTTCCACCATCTTCCAGAGTCTTCCAGGGTCTGGATAATCTGGAGCTCCCTCATATAAGATTGATGTGGCCCCTGCTATCAGCGGCCCATAGACGATGTAACTGTGGCCTGTTATCCATCCTATGTCGGCTGTGCACCAATAAATGTCGTCGTCTCGGAGGTCGAAGACAAATTTTAGGGTTGCATAGGTTCCGACTGCGTATCCTCCATGTGTATGTAAAACTCCTTTGGGTTTGCCTGTTGTGCCCGAGGTGTAGAGTATGAATAGTGTATCTTCGGCTCCTAGCATTTCTGTTTCGCATTCTTTTTCCCGTCCTTCTAGCAGGTCATCCCAGAAAATGTCTCTACCTTTTTTCATGTTAACTTCTGTTTTCAGGTGTTCGACGACTATGACTTTTTCTATGGTTGGTATATCATCTATGACGGTGTCTAGTGTGTCTTTGAGTTTTATGGTTTTTCCTCGTCGGTAGAATGCATCTGCAGTTATTACTATCTTCGCCCCTGCATCTAGTGCTCTTTCTTTGAATGCTTTAGCCCAGAATCCTGAGAATACGACGCTGTGGACTGCGCCGATTTTTGCACAGGCGAGCATTGCGATGGGTAATTCTGGTATCATTGGAAGGTATATGCTGACCCTGTCACCTTTACGAACTCCTAATCCCTTGAGTGCATTCGCTAGGCGGTTAACTTCCCTGTAAAGGTCGAAGTAGGTTAATTTTCTCTTTCTACCATCTTCTCCTTCCCATATATAGGCTATCTTGTTTTTTCTCCATCCTTTAACGTGTCTATCAAGTGCGTTATGGACTATGTTGAATTTACCATCTGCAAACCATTTGGCATATGGTGGGTTCCAATCCAAGATTTGAGTGTAGGGTTTGAACCAATCCAATTCTTGGGCTATTTCATCCCAGAACCATTCCGGGTCTTCTTCACATTTTTTAACGAGTTCAGAGTAACTTTTAATATTTCTTTCTTCCATCCATTTCTTGATATTGCTTTCCTTAACAAGTTCTTCTGGTGGATAAAATATTCTTTTCTCGTGTAGTAGGGCATCTAGATGGTCGGTCATAAAATCTCACCTTACTCATATTTTATGTATTCTAATCTAATAATAATATTCAAGAATGCTTAGGGGATAATATCTTATGAAATGTTCTGATGCCATTGTAAAATTATTAGAAGATGCTGGTATAAAATATGTTTTCGGACATCCAGGAGAACATGTATTACCCCTTTATGAATCATTAAGGACTTCGAGTATTAAACATGTACTTTTAAGACACGAGCAAGGAGCTGCCCATGCGGCAGATGGTTATGCTCGCGCTTCTGGTGAAGTTGGTGTTTGCATCACTACAGGAGGCCCCGGGGCATTGAACCTTGTTATGGGTGTTGCAACAGCCTACAAGGATTCCATACCCTTAATAGTGATAACTGGGGATATTCCACGAGGCCAAAGGGGGTTGAATGTATTCCAGGAGGTTGAATTAGAGGAGGTATTCAAGCCGATTACAAGATACACTTTCAAACCAGATAATGGTGAAGAGGCCGTATTAACATTGAAAAAAGCCATTCTATATTCTATGGAGGCTATGGGTCCAATCCACGTTGATATAAGCAAGGACATATTCCAGGAGGATGTGAACGAGGATATACTCTTGGAGGAGGTAGATTATTCTCCTGTGAGAGATTATTCCCAAATAGGAGATGCTATTGGCTTGTTAGAGTCTTCTAAGAGGCCTCTTATAGTTGCGGGGGCTGGTGTGCTCTGGGGTTTGGGTGAAGATGCCTTCAGGGAATTTGTGGAATTGCATAGGGTGCCGGTTGCAACAACTTATCCTGCGCGGGGTGTTCTAGGTGAGGATCACCCTCTATGTCTTGGAATGATAGGTTCAAGGGGTACTCCAGCAGCTAATTATGCTGGGAGGAACTGTGACCTGATCCTAGCATTAGGTTGCAAGATTTCAGAGAGGACCATTGTGGGATTTGGGGATTCGCCAATCATACACGTGAATATTGACAAGGATGCGCTCAAAGGGGATGTTAACCTCCAAATGGATGTTAAAGGCTTCCTAGGGAGGATAAAATCTATAGGTTCCTCTGTTGGTTGGATCAGAGAATTGGAAGAGTATTCGATGGAGAATCCCCCGGCATATGATGATCCTCCCAGGTTAGAGGATTATCCTCTTAAACCCAGCCAGGTTATATCCAGGATATTTGCTCTGGCCCCTGATGCAATAATAGTGAATGATGCGGGTAGCCATACAACTTGGGTTACACTTTATAGGAGGGTTTTGGAAAGCCGTTCATTAATATATTCTGGGGCTTTCGGACCTATGGGTTATGGGCTTCCAGCGTCCATTGGAGTTAAGCTTGCAAGACCTGATAGGAAGATAATTTTGATAGTGGGTGATGGTGGTTTTCAGATGACTATGCAGGAGCTTGGGACTATAATGGAGAGGGAACTTCCTATTGTGATCTGCGTATTAAATAATTCGAGTCTTGGTATAATAAGACAGTGGCAGGAGATGGAGTATGGGGAAAGTTATCAGGTTAGACTTGAGAATCCTGATTTTGTTAAATTGGCGAGATCTTATAATATGGGGGCTGTTAGGATAGAAAAGCCGGAAGAGTTGGAGGAGATTATGCCTGGTATTCTTGGGATGGGTGAACCTTTCTTAGTGGAGATAAAGGTTGTGGATGAGGATATACCTTTGCCTAATGTGTGATCATCCTCTTTTTTTTAGAGGTTTTCGAGGCATTCTTCTTTGAGTATCTTGGCGTCCTCGTTTTTTGGGTTTATTCTCAGCGCTCTGTTGAATGATTCAAGGGCTTCTTCAAAGAGGTTTAATTCGAGTAATGCTACTCCCCGGTTGCTCCAGAACACATCATTTTCAGGTTCTAATTCCAATGCTTTTTCATAGCATTTCAGTGCCTCTTTAAACTCTCCAAGTTCTAATAATGCGTTACCCTTCCTGTTCCAAAGTGTGGCGCTTTCATCATCTTCTAATGCAAATTTAAGTGCGTTTTCATAGGATTCTATGGCTTCTTCTTTTCTTCCGAGTTCTGATAGCAGGTCGCCTTTGGCATTCCAGGCTCCAACATTTTTGTCATCTACTTGGATGGTTTTATCATAATATTTGAGAGCTTCTTCTTTCTTTCCCATAACCTCTAATATTATCCCATGCCAATATAATATGAGCGGATCTTTTGGATTTATTTTGAGGGCCTTCTTATTAGAATCTAAAGCCCCTTTTATGTCACCTGCATTGAGTAATGTGATGGCCCTATTATTCCATATGTATTCGTTTTCTGGTTCTAGCTTTAATGCTTTATCATAATATTCTATTGCTTTTTGGAATTTTCCAAGTCTTGTGAGGTTGTCTGCTAGCCTATTTAGTATGTAGACATTTTCTGGGTCTAATTTTAAAGCTGCATTATAGCATGTTTTTGATTCTTTATATTTACCGAGGTCAAAGAGTATGTCTGCCTTTTGGATTACCATGGCCTTTTGGTCTATTTTTTCACCTTCCCATTCTTCAACCGGCAATCTTTTGAATTTTATAACCTGGAATTCGGTTTCATCATCAATTTCACCATATATCCTCTTAAATTCCATTTTAAGCTCCTTAGCATCCTTGAAACCGTCTTCACGTGCTATTTTATCATCTTTTATAAGGTCTTTGAATTTGATGATGTCTACACGTGTAACCTCAGCCTCGAAAACCTTTTGACGTTCCTTTGAAACAAGATTCCAGTAGCAGTGGAGTCTGTCACCTACCCTTAAAGGTTTCTTCCACAATTTACGTATTGTCATGTTCTTTTCGCCGGTTATAAGGTCGATTTGGCGGCTGCTGAATGATAGGATAGGCAATCTTATCCCTCCACCATAGAAGTCCTCATATCTTCTCTTCTCCAAACTCTTGCGTCTTGATCTTCACACTTTCACAATACCTTTTAGCTTTTTTCGCAATATCCCGTAAAATAGAAGGGGATGGTGGATCAACATCCCTAAATTTGGGGTCAAGGACCATATTGTTCCTGAACTGTTGTATCACATAAAGGTTGCAGTTAACCTGGGATGCGATCCTTATAATATCCTCTGGTTTTAGGAATCCTGGGACATAGGTGGTTCTGCATTCAATGAAAATATCTGATCTTGATAAAATTTCCATGCTCTCTTGGACTCTAATCCCATCAAAACCAAAAAGCTTCTTATATTTTTCAAAGGGGGCTTTCACGTCAAGCGCAACATAATCCACAAGACCCTTTATCCTCTTGATATATTCTGGCCAATAACCGTTGGTGTCTAGTTTCGTTTTAAGGTTTAGGGACTTGGAGAATTCCAAGACCTTCTCAAGCCCATCTATTTGCATTAGGGGCTCCCCACCACTTATCACAACACCATCTACCAGTTCCTTGGATTCTGATATTTTCTTTTTGATGTCTTCTAATGATACTTTCATTCCACCTTCTATGAGTTCAGGGTTATGGCAGTATGGACATCTAATTGGACAACCAGCAAAGAATATTACAAGTGAGGGCGTGCCCGGGAAATCTATTGTGGAAATATTATATCCTCCAATATCCATAAAAAATCACTCTATGATATCATTTAGCGCTTCAAGGAATCTATCATCCTCTTCTATCGTACCTACACTTACACGTATCCAGTATTCATCCAAGCCCTTGAATGATGTGCAATCCCTGACTATAACACCTCTTTTGAGTAACTCATCAGTCAATTGACCCGCGTTCATGCCAGTTTCACGTATGTCCACCAGAAGATAATTTGCATAGGACCTAAAAACCTTAACCTTGTCAATCCTTGACAATCTAGAATATAGGTATTCTCTGCTTTTAATTGAAAATTCAACAGACCTTTTTATATAATCCTTATCAGATAAAGTTGCAAGGGCCGCCACATGTGAAAGCCTAGTCAAACTGAAAACAGGTTTAACACGATGCATATAATCTATTATCCCATGATTAGAGATACCATAGCCTATACGCATCCCAGCAAGGCCCATAACCTTTGAAAATGTTCTTAAGATGAGCAGGTTCTCATAATCCTCAAGAAGGTCTATGTTACTGATCCCTGCAAATTCGAAGTAGGCTTCATCCACCACAACTAATGCGGAGGTTGATTCAAGTATCATTCTTATGTCATCTTCGCGGATTAAACCTCCAGTGGGATTGTTTGGAGTGCATAGGAAGATGAGCCTAGTTTTATCATTGATGGATTCGATAACAGATCTTGTGTCAAGTGTATTCTCTTTAAGGTCCCATTTTGCATATGCTGGTTTTGCACCATAAGGGCGGAGCGTGTACTCATAATACATGTAGGTGGGTAGTGGGACTATGAATTCTGATCCAGGATCCATGAAGGTTTTGCCAAGAAGGTCTATTATCTCATCTGCACCATCACCACCAATTATTATCTGCCTTGGGGATACCCTGGAATAGTCTGCTATTGCCTTTTTAAGATCTTCTAATCCTGATTCAGGATATCTGTGCATGTTTCTAGTTTCAAGTTTCACGGCTTTAACAGCCTTGGGTGAGGGTCCGAGTGGGTTTTCATTCGATCCGAGTTTGACGATTTCGTCTTCTTTAAGACCGTATTCACGTGCTATATCCTTTGTTGACCTTCCAGGCACGTATGGTTCTATTTCTAATACCGTGTCCTTGATGTTGACCATTATTATCCCTTCTTGGCGAGTTTAGAGTATCTTAGCGCGTTGTCTCTTATGGCTTTCATCTCTTCTTTTGTAAGTTCCCTTATGAGTCTCCCTGGGACGCCTAATATTAAGCTTCCTGGTGGGAACTCTTTTCCTTCTGTTACAACAGTGCCCGCGCCTACAATCGAATCCTTGTTTATAGTTGAACCATTAAGGATGGTTGCGTTCATCCCTACAAGGACATTGTCTTTTATATTACAACCATGTAGTACAGCGGCGTGTCCAACTGATACATAGTCTCCTATAATGGCTTTGAAGCCTTTGCTTGTATGTACTACGCAGTTGTCTTGTATATTGGAATATGAGCCTATTTTGACGGGTTCGATGTCACCTCTTACAACTGCATTATACCAAATTGATGAATGATCCCCAATTTCGACTTCACCTATTATTCTAGCTCCCTTGAAAATCTTAAAGCTTCCCACCATCTTCTCCACCCAAACTAGAGGCTATTATAGTATAATATCCCATAAAGTTAATAAAGTATTTTCCTAATAGAGAAGGAAAGTTCGTATCCTCAGAGCCTATAAGATAAGGGGTGTTTATGTGGGGGTCCAAAAAAGTGAAATGGTTTTCTTAATACTGAGATTATATTTCATTTTCTCTTGTCTATTATATGCTCTTGGTTCGTTATCACTAGTCTGTCTGATGGTATGTCATGGGATATTATGCTTCCAGGTCCTATGCAGGATCTGGGGCCTATCTTGATACCTGGGTTGAATGAGGAATTGATACCAGTTTTAACGTTATCGGCGAAGATCACTCCCAACTTTCGGCGGCCTGTATCCATTTTTTCTTCTTTTATGGTCATCTTCACATTGTTATCATCGAATCTGAGGTTTGCTATGTTTGTACCGGCTCCAAGGTTGCAGTTTTCTCCTATCACGGAATCTCCAACATATGATAAATGGTTTATATTTGTTTTATCCATTATTATGGAGTTTTTAATTTCCACAGCATTCCCGATGCTTACATTGTCTCCTATTGAGGTGTTCGCCCTAATGTAACAGTTGGGTCCTATATCACAGTTTTTCCCGATATGTACTGGGCCTATGATGTAGGTTCCTGATCTTATTATACTATTTTCTTCTAGTGTTATTGGCCCGTGGATTGTGACGTTATCTTCTATTTCACCTTTTATATCCTCTTCCATGTTTTTGAGGAGTTTTTCATTGGCTTCTAACAGTTCCCATGGTTTTCCAACGTCTATCCAATGTCTCTTGGAGACTATTCCTTTTATTGTTAATCCGTCTTTTATTTGCATTTTGATGGAGTCTGTTATCTCGTATTCTCCTCTGGGTGAGGGTTTTGTCCTTTTGATGTAGTGGAATATTTTATTGTTGAAGAGGTATATTCCTGTGTTTATGAGGTTGCTTGGGACTCTACCAGTTGGCGGTTTTTCTATGATATCTTTTATGTCATCTCCTTCTAGTTTAACAACTCCGAATTGGCTTGGGTCTTTAACTTCCCTTAGTATTATGGTTGTGTCTGCCTGGTTTTTTTCATGGTATCCTAGGAGGTCTTTGATGGTGGCTGGTTCGGTGATGATATCACCATTGAGTACTATGAAATCATCTGTTACATGTTCTCTGGCATATTTTATGGCATCTGCGGTCCCTAACTGTCTGGTTTGTGTATGATATGTTATATTTACATTGAATCGACTCCCGTCACCGAAATAGTCTTTCACCTTTGATTCATGGTATCCTGTTATCATTATCAGGTTTTTGATGCCGTTTTCTCTGAGGGCTTCTATGTTGTATTGTAGTATGGGTTTGCCAGCTACTGGTAGCATTGTTTTTGGCCTTGTTAGTGTGAGGGGTCTCATTCTTGTTCCTTCACCGGCTGTTAATATAACGGCTTGCATCAGAATCCCCTTATGGTCTCTTTTATAAATGAATGGCAGGTACTATAAAGTTTTTTTCCTGTTTCCTTTTTTTTGGTTTCTATTCGCACCCTTATATATGGTTCTGTGCCTGAGGGTCTTATGAGGATCCAGCCATGGTCTTCGAAGGTTATTCTGATACCATCTATATCATCTATTTGGATTTTTTCAGTGAATATTCCAGGTAATTTCTCCTTGATTTTTTCCATGACCTTAGCCTTTTTCGCATCAGGACAGGGTATCTTACCCCTTATATTATAATATGATGGTATTTCATCGAGTAGATTGGATAATGGACCTTTCATTGAAACTATTTCAATGAGTTTGAGGGCGGAGAATATGCCATCAGGTGAGAGGGAAAATTCTGGGTGTAACCATGTGCCGGAAGGTTCCCCTCCAAAGGATCCGTCTTCTTTATTTAGGGCTTCTGCAACATGCACATCCCCAACCTTTGTCCTTATGACAGTTCCACCAACTTTTTTTAAGCATTCGTCAAGGCTGAGTGACGCGTCAACTGTAGTGATGATCTTACCACCCTTTTCTTTCGCGACAAGTGTTAAAAGTTTGTCAAAGTCCGCGAATTCGCCTTTTTCATCAACTGCAACCATCCTATCAGCGTCTCCGTCATGGGCTATCCCAAGATCCGCGCCACTAGCCTTAACAACACTCATAAGATCTTTTAGGTTTTTCGGGGTTGGCTCGGGGTCTCGGCCTGGGAAGAAACCGTCTGGTTGACAATTTAGGGATAGGACTTCGCATCCTGCTTTTCTCAGGAGTATTGGGGTTATGTGTGATGCGGCTCCGCAGCCACAGTCAACAACTACTTTTAGGCCGGGTTTTATCTTGGCATGTTTTAGGGTGTCTTCAATATACATTTCAGTTATGTTTGGGTGATATTCTGCACTTCCAAGTTCGTTCCAATCCACTGTATGGTAATTTTCTTTTTCGATTATCTTTTCTATTTCTTGTTCTTGTTTTGGTGAATAGGCCATCCCATTTTGGTTCCATATTTTTATTCCGTTGTATTCTGGGGGGTTGTGTGATGCTGTTATCATTACCCCGGCTTTGGCTTTGAGTTTGGATGTGGCATATCCTACTAGTGGTGTGGGGACCATTCCTATTTTGATGATATCGCATCCGCCTTCCATCAGCCCAGCGGATAATGCGTTTTCTATGAGTTGGCTTGATGTACGTGGGTCGTATCCTACTATGACTTTGCCTTCGCCTTTGAGGTAGGTTGCTAGGGCTTTCCCAACATTTAATGATAGTTTTGCTGTTATTTTTTCTTTGAATTTTCCTCGTATGCCTGATGTTCCAAAGAGTTTCATTTTATGCACCGAATTTTTCTGTTTTGTCCATTAGGTCGAGGAGTATGTTCATTATATCTGAACCTTTTATTCTGCAGAGCCCGCCTTTGGCTGCTTCTCTTTCATTGAATTGTGTTACTTTATCTGTTCTTATACCAGGGCCGTTGATTACGATTGGGACTGGGTCTCCACTATGGTCCTTTACTGTTATTGGTGTTGAATGATCGGCTGTGAAGATGAAGTATAGATCCTCTAACATGAGGTCTTGGAGTATTTCATCAACCTTTTCTAGGAATTTTATTTTGCCTTTTAGGTCTCCGTCGTGGCCTGCTTCATCGGCGCCGTCAATGTTCACGAGTATGAAGTCGTATTGGTTGTTGATGGCATCTAGGATGGCTTTTTTTATATTTTTGAGGTTGGTGTCTATGCCTCCGGTTGCTCCTTCCACTTCTATGATGTCCATGCCTGTTATATTACCTATACCTTTTATGAGTCCTGTTTCGGCTATACACGCCGCTTTAAGACCATATTTTTCTTTGAATGGGGTTATGTGTGGTACTGCTCCGGCTCCTCTTGGTAGTATGATGTTGGCAGGGTTTTCAGATTTTTTTATGCGTTCGAGGTTGACTGGGTGGTTTTTAAGTATTTGATGGGATTTTTCAACTAGCTTGTTTAGGAGTTTCGCGGTTTTTTTAGCGGCTGGGGTGTCTTCTAATGGTTTAACTTTCTTTGGGGGTTTGCCTTCTCGTTTCGGGTCTGCATCAGATATTTTATCTGAGAGGTTTTCACCTCTTAGGACTAGAACTGCCCGGTGGCCTGTGGATTCTTTGAATATTATCTTAGTGTCTTCGAAGCCTTCTATTTTCATGGAGTTGATTGTTTCAGCTATTTTTTCGGTTTTTTCTCTTATTCGGCCGGCGCGTCTGTCTGTTATTATCCCGTTTTCGTCTTGGGTTGCGAAGTTGCATCTGAATGCTATGTCTCCAGGTTTTACTTCAACTCCAACTCCAGCGGCTTCGAATGGTCCTCTGCCTGTGTAGACTTTGTAGGGGTCATATCCTAGGATTGATAGGTGTGCGGTGTCGCTTCCAACCCTTATACCTGGTTTTATCGGGTCCATGATACCGTTGATACCATTTTCTGCTAGTTTGTCCATGTTTGGGGTTTCAGCAACTTCTAGTGGTGTTTTGTTTCCAAGTTCTGGTATTGGACGGTCAGCCATCCCATCGATTATCATTATTAGGCTTTTCATATTCTCTCACCCTTGAATTATCTTTAAAAATGGAGGAGTATTATACCAGCAGCTGCTCCTGTGATTGTTGCTAGTAGATTTACTTGTTCATTATTAATGTAATTTTTACGCTCGAATAAAGCGCCTAGGAAACTGTCCATGAAGCATCCTATGGTACCTGCTATTACTGCTATTTTAAGTGAAATTAGGGGATTGGAGCATATTTGGAGAAAATATGCTGATAAACCGATGATCCCCGCCCCCATAATACCAGCAGCACTCCCCAAGAGAGACACTCCACCATCTGTTCCGGGTTTAACTTTCCTTGACAGATCTGTTATCAATCTTGGCGTCTGTAAAACTCCTATTTCACTTGCTAATGTGTCTGCTGTTGCTGTCGCCACAGATCCTATGAATCCGCCGATGAACCCATTATAGTAACTGAAACTGGCCATTATAAATGGTATTATACCATTTGAGATAACGTTTCGAGCATTTCTCCTGCCTTCATAGAGGTTCATGGATTTCTTATAATCTTTTTTATATTTAGTGGCGAAGAGGCTTAAAATCAAAAATATGAAGATTAAGATCAGCCAATTAAATCCAGCGGCTACTATTATAACCAAACCCATTACGACCATTAGGAGGGATCCCCACAGATCTAGGGCACGCCGATTATAGGTTAAAAAGCCTATAAGTATGCATATGAGCACATATATCCAGTTAGAACTTGTCATATGGGGGGTCCCCCCATTAATGGCTTTTCTAGGCCGGTTCTCCTAGTACTTTGGTTTTTATTATTTCCACCCTCTTGAGGGGGTAGACCTTTTTGGCTTCATGGTATATCTCAGAGGCTATTTTTCCAGTTACGATACCTTCTACGAGCTCGTCAAAGGTTTTTTCACTGGCGATTTCCTCTATCTTGTCTTCGATGATTTTTCGCATGTATTTTTGTTGTGATGATTTGGCTCTTCTGGTTGTGATAGCCAGTATATGGATTTTTATCTTGTAGTCGTCCTTTGTCTTCACGATCTTTGGGGCGTCAACTCTACTTGTTCCCCTTCTTATCATGCTACGCACATAGTCTGTTGTGACCTCATGGCCTATGAACTTGGTGGCTGCTTTATCTCCTGTTATGTTTTCTATTTCGAATTTTAGTTTAACATATTGTCTTGAAAAGTCGCCTGTGAGTTCTCGCATTGTAGCCTCTACCCTTCTCTTGGATAATAGTTTAGGGTCGCGTGCAGGTGTCAACCCTATCTCTTTTTCCCCGAACAAACGCGGGGCTGTTACTGTATACCAGTTTTTTTCTTTCCATGTGTCTCTTACTCTTCTTCTTCTCGCTTTAGCCATTATATCACCTTGAAGTTGTGAATTTTTTTTATATGAAAAATTAGAATCACAGAACTGGTCTAATTTTCCAGTTATAAAATATTGAAGTAGATTATTGCCCTAGAAGATATTTAAATATTAAGGTTTCTTTTTCATAAACTTATAATGTCTAATATATCTCCTGATAACATCTTCTACTGGACCCTCATCGGCCACGAATTTCACACCAGCCTCCTCAAGACCGAATTTAGCCCTTAAACCTGCCTGTACAGCTATCACCACGTCACAATCCCTTACAGCATCTAATGTTTTCATCCATTGATGTTTTTCATTTTCTTTAATATCTATTTTCCTCTCTGCGACAATCTCAACATTTTCACCATCAAACTTGTAAATGATAAAATTGGATGCTTTTCCAAAATGTAAGTCCACATTTTGGCCGTCAGACGATGCCAAGGCTATTTTCAAATCTTTTACACCGTGTATATTTTTTTGATCAGCTTCGCCACATTCTCCCCAAAATGTTCTATTGTTTCAATACCTTCCTTGTCATCTTCAACTTCTCCAGCAGCCCAACCAAACACAATATTCCAGTATGTTGAACCAGGGACTATCATATCATTTATGAGATAGAACATTAGCATTTCTTGTATCGTTGCTGTCTGCCCACCTCTACGAGCCACTGCTATGGGACCTCCAACTTTCCATTCCAGGAATTTGTCAGAGGCCCGTGAAACCATACCTATCCTTTGTAGTGCTGACATAACATCCCCACGGGCTGTTCCAAAATATACTGGAGAGCCTACTATGAAACCCTCTGATTTCCTTATCTTTTCAATGATATTGTTAAGTCCATCATCTATTCTGCATTCACCGGTTTTTGCACAAGTCAAACATGCTCTACAAGATTTGATTTCCATGTCCCTTAAAGAGACTATCTCGGTTTCAACTCCTTCTTCCCGGATTTTATCTGCGCATCTCTCCAATAATATCATTGTGTTGCTTTCTTTCCTCGGACTTCCACATAATAACAATACTTTCATTTTCCCATCTCTCCTTTGATTAGTTCATCTACAGAAGCGCCTTTAAGCATCCTATGACATTCACATGGTGATTCATCCACCATCTCAACACTCCTATCAATAATATCCACGATAACCGGCCTCTTATCTTTAATTGTCCTGAAAACTTCTTCCATGGTTAACTTGTCCTTTGATATAGATGCTGCATAATTTGATACTAGACATAGGCTTGCATAGCACATTTCAAGTTCTCTTGCAAGCACGGCTTCGGGCAATCCTGTCATCCCTACAAGGGTGCCTCCGAGGATCTTGAACATTTTTATCTCGGCCGCGGTCTCGAAGCGCGGCCCTTCTGTGCATACATATACTCCTCCATTTTTTACTTTTCCAGATGATATTAGTATTTTTCTAAGTTTTGGACAGTATGGTTCTGTGACATCTACATGTACTGTTTCATCATCATAGAATGTTCCGATCCTGGTTTTTGTGAAATCTAGGAAGTTGTCTGGGGCGATAAGTGTTCCGGGTTTTATGGATTTGTAGAGTGATCCTGCGGTGTTGGTTGCGATTATCTTTGTGACGCCTAATTTTTTAAGCGCCCATATGTTTGCTCTGTAGTTTATTTTGTGTGGTGGGTAATCGTGGCCTTCTGCGTGTCTTGGTATGAATGCCACTTCTTTGCCGTGTAGTTTGAAAATTGAAATTTGGGGTGAATCCCCATAGGGTGTTTTTATGATCTTTTTTTCTTTTTTGACCGTTTTTGGTACTTTGTAGACTCCTGTTCCACCTATTATTCCTATCATTTGTTCACCCTTTTGCAACGCCTAGGGGTATCATCTTGGCGACTAGACGTGATATTCCTGTTTTGTGGGATGTGTTAACGACCATGTCAACGTCTTTGTAGGCGCCCGGCGCTTCCTCGGCGATTACTGGCATTGAAGTCGCCCTTACATAAATCCCCCTCCCTAGGAGGTTCCTTTGGACTTTTTCGCCCCGGTATGTTCTCTTCGCACCTGCCCTGCTCATTTTGCGTCCTGCTCCATGTGCAGTGGATCCAAAGGTTTCTTCCATGGCTGTTTCTGTTCCGTGGAGTACATAGGATGATGTTCCCATTGTACCTGGTATTATGACTGGTTGGCCTATCTTCCTGTATTCTGGGGGTATTTCTTTTCTTCCAGGGCCAAAGGCTCTTGTAGCCCCTTTCCTGTGGACGTAAACTTCTCTTTTCAAGCCTTTTATTGGGTGTGTTTCTTTTTTGGCTATGTTGTGGGCGACGTCATAGACTATATCCATTTCTAGGTCTTCTGCGCTTGTTTTGAATACTTGTTCGAAGGATTCTCTCACCCAGTGTACTATCATTTGGCGGTTGGCCCATGCATAGTTTGCTGCTGCTGACATTGCCTGGAAGTATTCTATTGCTTCTTGGGAGTCTACTGGGGCGCAGGCTAGTTGGCGGTCTGGTATTCTAATGTTGTATTTTTTGTAGGCTTTGTCCATGACTCTTAGGTAGTCTGAGCAGATTTGGTGGCCGCAGCCTCTGGATCCTGTGTGTATTAGTACTGTTACTTTTCCTTCTTCTAGGCCGTATACTTCTGCGGCTTTTTGGTCGAAGATTTTATCTATTTTTTGGACTTCTAGGAAGTGGTTGCCTGAGCCTAGTGAGCCTAGTTGGGGTATGCCCCTCTTTTTTGCTTTTTCGCTTACTTTCTCTGAGTTGGCGTCTTCCATTTTACCATTTTCCTCAAGGCGTTCTAGGTCTTTTTCCCATCCGTAGCCGTTTTCAACAGCCCATTCAGCCCCGTTGTCTAGCACTTCATCTATTTGACCTCTTTTTAGTCTTATTTTGCCTTTGCTGCCCACTCCTGATGGCACGTTCATGAATAGGGTGTCTATGAGTTCTTTTATTTTTGGTTGTGCTTCTTCGTGGTCTAGGTTTGTTTTTATTAGTCTGACCCCGCAGTTTATGTCGAATCCAACCCCGCCTGGGCTTATGACTCCGTTTCGGGCGTCGAATGCGGCCACGCCTCCTATGCTGAAGCCGTAGCCGAAGTGTATGTCTGGTAGTCCTATTGAGAATTTTTGTATGCCTGGTAGGCATGCTACATTGGCAACTTGGTCAACAGCACCTATTTCAAGGTCTTTTAATGCCTCTTCATCTAGGAATATTCGTCCTGGTACGCGCATACACTTTTTATAGTCTGTGGGGACTTCCCATACCGATTCTCTAACTTTTATTAGTATATCCTTCACATCCATGTTATTCCCCCATTTTTATAGGTCTACTATAACTCTCACCTTATAGTGATTGTTTTCTCGCAGCACATCCATTAGATGATATGTGACTGCTTTTACTTCGTCGCGTATTTCATGTATGTTAGGGTTTATATGGTCACCTAGGGCTTTTCCTTCTAGTCTATATAGTCTATTTTTTCGTATATTAACTTTGAATTTTGAGAAGAATAGGAATTCTGTATCCATTAGGAATAGGAGTTCATCTAACCAGTCATGTAGGAGTGATATTTCATCTTCTGCTTCTATTTTTATCTTTTTTTCTTTTTTTGGCGAAACCTTCTTGGTGTCTGTCATCAACTCGAACATTGCAAGGGCCGCGTTTTCAAAGGCTTCTTCTAGTGTTGATCCGTATGCCCAGTAGCCGGCGTCGGCTGTTACTTCGAAGTATTCGAATTTTTTTCTCATTTCCCCCACACCTTATTAGTTTTCAGATGCTCTCTACCTCTTTCCTTATACTTACTATAACTTTATGATATTTTGAGGTGGGATAAAATGTATAGATTGGATAGGTCAAAAAGAAGATGGGATATATTCACTGATCTTAACATTGGAGCGTGTATCATAATACTTTCTGTCCTCATACTTATAATTGGATGTGCTTTCCTGGTTGCGAGCACGCCGAATTCAAATTATCCAGCGACTCTATTCTTTATCTTTTGCTTGTAAGACCCCCAAGGTGAAGTCCTTTGACGTGAAGAGATGGAATGGGAGAAGCTCCAACCCGAGAGGGTGGTTCACTTATTTAATCCATTGATCCTATTGAATCTTGGGATTATCAGACGTGCATTACCACGCTTACCTTTACCTGTGAATGGAGTGTCGATAAGCCTTAAAAATTCGAGTTTTTCCAGGATCCTAGTAAAGGAGGAATAACTTAGCCCTGTTCTCCTTTTAAATTCATTATAGACTTGGCCTGCTGTCAAACCTTCACCTTTAGCATCGATTATAACCCTTAGAAGTTCCATTTCATTATCTGAGAGATTTTTCACAGTTTCCATGAAGTTCGCCGTTGCAGTGTCCTTTAAAGCCGCTTTTAGGTGTTCTTTTTTTATCCTGGGGGATGCTTCTGCTTCCGCCAGGTTGCCGCAAACCCTTAGGAGGTTTATACCATATCTTAGGTCGCCTGTTTCAAATGCGAGCGCAGCTATCTCTTCTACTATCTCATTGGAGATCACACCATCATAGAATCCTATCCTAGTCCTGTCCATTAAGATATCATATATTTCATCATAACTGTATGGTGGGAAGATTATCTCCTGTGGAATAAATACTGAGTCCACATTCTTGTCAAGAGCATACCTAAACTCAATATCAGATAATACAGCGAATATACCAGTCCTAACATTATCAAAAGCTTCATACGCCCTTAAAATATCATAGAATATCCTATTAGCATTCTTGTCATGGAATAGGTGGTTAACATCATCTAATGCAACTATAAGCGCTTTATCCTCTGCTGCAAGCTTGTGCATTATATCATGGTATATCCTAGAAAATGGAACCCCAGTCTCCGGAGGATAATACCCAAATATCCTATGATATATCTGTGAAAATATACCGAAACGTGTTGTATGCAACTGACAATTAATATAACAGCACACAACCTTCTCAGAACTAGCCTCAACCATCTCAAAAAGTTTCTTAATAGCCGTGGTCTTACCAGTCGCACAAGCCCCCAAAACAACAGCATTAACAGGCCTACCCTTCATTAGAGCAGGTCTTATACAAACCGCAAGGGCCTCCATCTGCGAATCCCTATACTTAAAATTTTCAGGGATATAATCAGGATCAAAGGCGTGTAAATCCCGGAATATTGTCTCATCATGTAATAGAATATCATCTATTCCCATAATATGATAATTTATACCCTCAAAGTATATTAACCTTTCAATGATCCAGTCTCAACTAGATTATAAATTTTAACATCCTCATTTTCCATTATCCAATCTATAAGCCTCTTGGCATATTCCATTTTCAACCTTTTAACCTCATCTGCCCTTGCTGTCTCCCCACTTATCTGAGGCCTTGAATATTTTGTCACCGTATCCCCAAAATCCATACCAGCCAATATGATAACCTTGGCACCTAACTCCACAGCAAGAAAAACAGCCCTATCACCATCAGTGAAACCCCCAAAATTGTGCAGACACCCTAAAGGGGGTGTCTGGGTCGTTCCAAGAACATTCCTAAGTTTCGGAAGATAAAACTTTAACTTTTCCAGGTTATTGCCATGTGCATGGACCACTAGGAAAGAACCGGCCTTGTTTGCCCTGATTATATCATCCATGTTACCATCAAGGTCTGTTACAATAATATCAGGGATTATAGATTCCTCTAATAGTGCACTTGTAGCCCCATCAGCAGCTATAACAGTAAAAACCCTAAAATCCAAATCCTCCCTTAAAAGCTTCAAATGCTTTTTAATTGAAGGTCCGGCCCCAAATATTATAAATTTATCATTATGCGGCAGATCGTCGACTTCCACCATAATATTTCCATGTTCTTTGAGGAAATCATTAAGGTACTCCGCCGCCTCCATATCAGCGATGGGATCGAATTTGAAATCCTCTAGTATCTTCTCATACCAGCCAATCCATGTTTTAAGATCCATATGATCACATTCAAAATTCTGGAAATTAACATAATTGTTATTAATTCAATGGTCTTGAATAACTATAAATCTTTTTAAGTTAATCTTTGTAATATTAGACTATGGAGATTTTGGAGGGTTGCTATGGATGAAACATTATTGATGATCCCAGGTCCAACTAGAGTTGCTCCCAGAGTATTAAAGGCTATGTCAGAGAATATAGTGAATCACAGAAGCGCTATATTCGGCAAATTCTTGACAGAAACAAGTGAGATGATCTCCGAGATATTCAGAACCGATAATAAATCTTATATACTCACAGGTTCTGGGACAGCGGCCATGGAAGCCGCAATAGTTAACATACTAAATCCTGGTGATAAGATACTTAATGTGGTCGGCGGAAAATTCGGAGAAAGATTTAGTAACATTGTCGAGGCATTTGGCGGCGAATCAAAAAGAATCGATGTTGAATGGGGAAAAGCAGCAAACCCTGATGATATCAGCCAGGCCCTAGAAGAAGATGAAGATATAAAAGCAGTTACTGTAGTGCACAATGAAACTTCTACAGGAGTTGCCAATCCCATAAAAGAGATAGGAAAAATCTTAAAAGGTTATGATGCGCTTTATATTGTTGATACTGTATCTTCACTAGGAGGAGCTGAAGTAGATGTTGACGGATACAATATAGATATCTGCGTTACAGGCTCACAGAAATGTCTGGCAGCACCCCCAGGTTTAGCCGCGATAACATTAAGTGACGATGCATGGAATGTCGTGGACAATACAAACTCAAAATGCTATTACCTAGACCTTAAAAAGTATAGGAAGACAAGCAGCCTAGAACCCCCAGAGACCCCATACACACCAGCAGTATCATTAGTGTACGCTTTACACGAAGCATTAAAAGTCGTGGAAGAAGAAGGCCTTAAAAACAGGATAAAAAGACATGAACTGGCCGCTAAGGCCGCTAGGAATGCTATAAAAGCCCTTGGTCTTGAATTGTTCCCTGATGAGAAGGTTTCATCCACAACAGTCACAGCAGTTAACCTGCCAGAGGGTGTGACAGACGCCGAACTGCGCGGTACCATGAGGAACAAGTATCATGTGGAACTTGCAGGGGGACAAGACCACTTAAAGGGCAAAATTTTCAGGATAGGACATATGGGTAACATAACCCATAGGGAACTTATAACAACCTTTTCAGCCCTTGAAATGACCTTAAGGGAACTTGGTTTTGATGTTGAAATGGGTGAAGGCGTTGCTGCAATAGCAGACACCTATCTACCCCAAAACCTCTAATCCCCCCACAATTATTTTGTTTTTGCTTGCAAAAAACCCCCTTCCAAGGAAGGTCTAATCAGCCTGTGATATAAGAAAGAAGAAAAATCCAACAATAACTCCTACTTTTAACCAGCCTCTGCTACTAACCCTCCCATCCCAAAAGTTGGGGGAGGTTGCGAATAACCTTCATATCAAAAAAATATACATGTAACTTACAAGGCTGAGAGAGCCGTTAGGGTATGAGGATGTGGGGGGGCTGGATCCCCCGAAGGCCAGTGGAAAAAGAACCAATCCCATGATCCCTTACCAGAAGGTGACCGTAAGGACAAGTTCTTTCAATGAAGCAGGAAGCCCTGTCTGTTAGGGCAGGAGTAGTTCACTGGAAGGATATGGCAGATTCGCGAAACTTCCAAATCCCTCAGTTGAAAGGGTGTGGGGGAAGTCTTTCGCATGAAATAGGTTCACTAGTACATTTTTATAGGTTCTACACCTAATACTTTTCCTGTTTTTGCATCTACTCGAATGTAAGCTACTATGGTCCCTGGTGGGTGTTGTCCTTCACTTGTAGTTACAATTACTGGAACATAGTATATTCCACTCTTTAGTGATGGTGTGCCGCTTGTAGTGTTCCCAAATTCCGCAGGGTTTTTGGCCATGTAATCGGCTGCAATGGCCTGGGCTTCTTTTGCGGATATCATCTCCTGTGGAACTGTGGTTGTTTGATTATTTTGGATATTCTCTGGGGTGGTAATGTTTTGTGTGACGTTCTCTTTAGGTTGTTCTCCTCTAAAATAGATCAAACCCCCAACTAGGATTAGGCCAATCACTATAATCAATAAAATATATTTGTATTCCATTTTTTTTTACAACTCCAGAAAAATTTTATAGTATATATGTTAGCCATGCTATAAAAGGGTTCATTTTCATTTATTGTTTGTAAGCCTCTTATTTTTAAAAGATAATGGATATAGAGGAGGGATGGGAGATTGGTAATGACGATTATAAGGTTGGGGGAGTCTATTGAGAATGAGCTTTTATGAACCTTAGGCTGGGGGGAGAGCCTTTCCTTTTTTGGGGGGGTAATTCACATTCTAGTCTTTTATTTTATTGATTGAATCTTTAACGATATCAACACCCCATTTTGCCATTTCCGTGGCTTTTTTTTGATTTTTGGCTTCTGCGAAACATCTGAATATGGGTTCTGTGCCTGAGGGTCTTATGATGACCCAACCATCTTCTCTGAATATTTTAACACCATCTGTGGTGTCTATTCTATCTACTTTGGGGTCTGTTTTGACTTTTTCTTGTACAATGCCCATTACTTTGGGTTTAAGTTTATCTGGACATTTTATTTTCATTTTCTCTGAATAGTATCTTGGGAGTTCGGCCACGAGTTTGGATATTGGTTTACCTTCTTCGGCCATGATTTCAAGTATTTTGGCGGCTGAGAGAGCTCCATCCCTGCCATATACGAAGTCTGGGAATATTAGACCGCCATTTTCTTCGCCGCCGAATAGTCCTTTTTTTTCTTTGAGGGTTCTTGCCACGATCAGGTCTCCCACGGCTGTTGTTATAACTTTTCCATTGTTTTCTTTTGCGATATCATAGATGGCTGAAGTGGTGGCTACTGTGGTTACGATTAGACCTCCCTTGTTTTCCTTTAACATTTTCTTTTCTACAAGAGCGAAGGTTTTATCGCCGAAGATGAAATTTCCTTTTTCATCTATACAGATTGTCCTATCAGCATCTCCGTCATGGGCTATCCCAAGATCCGCGCCACTAGCCTTAACAACATTCATAAGATCTTTTAAGTTTTCTGGGGTTGGTTCAGGGTTTCGGCCTGGGAAGAAACCGTCTGGTTGACAATTTAGGGATAGGACTTCGCATCCAAGTTTTCTTAAAATGTATGGTGTTGTGTATGATGCTGCTCCGGATCCGCAGTCAACTACAACAGTGAAGTTAGCTTCTCTTATGGTGTCAAGATCAACCCTCTTTATAATTTCATTTATGTATTCTCTGATGATCTTTCTGTTTTTTGTGGGGGAGCCTATTTTATCCCATGAAACTCTCTTAACGGTTTCTTCGAAGAAGATCTTTTCTATCTTTTCTTCTAGTTCTTCTCTGATTCCTATTCCGTATTCGTCAACGAATTTTATTCCATTGTATTCTGGCGGATTATGGGATGCTGTGATAATAACACCAGCATCATAGTATTTTCTAACAGCATATTGAACGGCTGGGGTTGGGAGGATCCCAAGATCCACCACGTCACATCCACTAGATAAGAGACCTGATATGATGGCATGTTTTATCATGAATGTGGAAGTTCTTGTATCGCCTCCGACAGCAACCTTTCCATTTATAAGGGAACCGAAGGCTGCTGAAAGTCTTGAAGCGAATTCTGGTGTTAATTCTTTATTCGCTATCTTCCTAACGCCGAAGGTGCCGAAGAGTTTTTTCATTTCTATCAACCCTAAGAATATTTTAAGGCTCTCTTTTTTTATGGGATGATCATTCTAATTTAGGGTGGGTTTAAGATTTTTAGGTTTTGGGGTTCTTCGAGTATGATTTCCATTGACCCTTTATATTCTGTTACTTTTCCTGTGATTTTTATTTTTTTGTATTTGAGTGTTTCCATGTTTATGTTGGATCTTCCCATCTCATTTTTCAATTCTTCGAATATTACAATTGTTATCTTCCCGGTACCATCATTTAATGTGATGAATGAGGCTTTCCCTGTTTTAGATTGTTTTATTTCTTCCACGAATCCTGTTATTGTGACTTTTTCATCGATCATGCCCTTGTTTATTTCTTTTATTTTGACTTCTCGTGGCGTGATACTGCCAGCTGATATTATCATCCCTATAAGGCCTGTTAGTGCTATGAAAATGACAATTTTAAATATTTGCTCATCTTCCATTACAAAAACACCATATTAACTATAGGCTATATAGTATTATTATACTTTGTTGGTCCACATATTAATTTTTGGGTTTGTTGCGAAGAATTAGAAAAATAAAAATGGGCTGATTTTCTATGTTTTGAAGAGTGATTCTATACGGTTTATGGTGTCAACGTCTTCTAGGCTTAGGTCGTCTCTTATCCTTTTCACTACTGGGAAACGGAGGGAGTAGCCGCTTTCGTATTCAGGACTTTTAACTATTTCACTATATGCCACTTCTAGTATTAATTCTGGTTTTACCTTGATTTTCCTCCCTTTTTCTTCTATTGTTATCTTTTTTAGTCTTTCTGTGAGTTCCTTAAGGGTTTTATCATCTAGGCCGGTTGCAACATGTGCTACTGTTTTTAATTCACCGGTTTCTTCATCCCTTGCTGCTAGCAGATATGAGCCTATAAGATGTGCACGCTTCCCTTTACCATATGTGCCCCCAATCACTACTAGATCAAGGGTTTCAGGTTCTGCCTTGTATTTAAGCATTTTTTTACCCCTTATTCCAGGGATGTAAGGGGCGTTCGGATCCTTTATCATTATACCTTCATGTCCTTCCTTTATAGATTCATTGAAGAGTGAAATACCATCATTTATATTATTTGTGTCGACTTTCACTTGCCTGCTTAACTCTATCTTACCACTTAAAGGTTTGATTATGGATTCTAGGACTCTGCGCCGTTTCCTGAAGGGCTCATCTATCAGAGGCCCCTTATAATATAATATGTCGAAAAGGTAGAGTGTGAGTGGTATCCTACTCACCATCTCCTCAATGTCATATTTTCTTTTCACCCGTTGGAGGATGTATTGGAACGAACCAGGCCTTCCATCAATGTTTACAATGATTTCGCCTTCCACTATGAAATCTTTCCCTGGTAAAGCCTTTTGCACGCGTTTAATGATCTCGGGCACGGCACGGCTTATATTCTCTAGTCTTCGTGTGAATACTAGAATTTCATCACCTTTTCTATGTATTTGAACTCTCACACCATCATATTTGGTTTCGCATAGCGTTTCTCCTAGTTCTTCTATGGCAGATTCTATGCTTTCTGCAAGTTGGGCTAGCATTGGCTTCACTGGCCTTCCAGGTTCTAATGAAAGTTTCTGGAGTCCATCCTCGCCTTCGCTCTTAGCAACCTTGGCCACCATTCCAAGGTCATTGGTGAGCATATAGGCTCTTTCAACAACTTCTTTTTTGATGTTAAATGCTAGTGAAATGGCATCACTTATGATACCCTCACCAGCACCCACTCTTAATTCCTCGAGTATTGTCCTTGTTATATATTTAGCCTCGACTGGAGAAGCTAATGAAAGTATACCGAGTAGTATGTCTATCTTTTTTGATTGGGCTCCTGAACCTGTAATGGATGCGAGTTTTATAAGATCATTATAAACTTTTTCTATTGTGAGGGGATGTGAAATGAATGTTAACTGAGATCTCCTCTTGAATAATGCTTCACTTGCCGTGCCGATATCTCCCTGTTCTCGAATCTCTTCTTCTATTTCATCAACACTAGCTCCTGTGACCATTGATATGGCCTTCATGAGGAGTTTCGGCCCGATTCCAAGTTCTTTTTCGCTCCAGGTTGGGAAAACACGGCCTAGGAGGAGTAAAGTTACTGGGGGTAACAGTTCGGTGCTTGTTTCCCTGAGGAAATCTGCTATCATATCTGTTTTTTCCAATCTTTTTGTTGTTGATTCTAGTCTATTATAAAGATCGGCTAATTTTTTGTATTCCATATAACTCCACCTGGAACGTTTTTTATTGTTTTTTGAGGAGTCTTAACGCGCAGTATTCTCCACACATTGAGCACATGTCTTCTTCTTCAACTGGACATTGCATCCTATATTCTCTGGGTTTTTCATGGTCGAATGCTAGTTTAAACTGTCTCTCCCAGTTGAAGTCCCTCCTGGCCTTCGCCATTTCTATTTCCATCTTCCAAGCCCTTGGCAGCTTCTTGGCGGCGTCTGCTGCCTGCGCAGCTATCTTTGATGCTATTACACCCTCTTTAACTTCTTCTATACCTGGTATGGTTAGGTGTTCTGCGGGTGTTACATAACATATGAAGTCAGCCCCATGGTAGGCTGCTATAGCCCCCCCAATGGCTGCGCTTATATGATCATAGCCTGGGGCCAGGTCGGTTACTATTGGTCCTAGGACATAGAATGGTGCTCCTTTACAGATTGTCTTCTGTATTTTCATGTTCGCAGCGATCTGATCCAGGGGGACGTGCCCTGGCCCTTCTACCATGCATTGTACCTTGGCTTTCCTTGCTTTTTCGACTAGTTGTCCGAGGATTATTAGTTCTTGTATTTGGGGTGTGTCTGATGCGTCTGTGAGGCATCCGGGTCTTAGTCCGTCGCCGAGGCTGAGTGTCACATCATGTTCATGGGCTATTTCGAGTAGGTATTCGTAGTCTGCATAGAGTGGATTTTCCCTTTTGTTATGTTTTATCCAGGTGGCGAGGAATGCTCCTCCCCTGCTTACTATTCCCATGATTCTTTCTGATTTTTCTAATTTTTCCACTGTGTCGAGTGTTATCCCAGAGTGGACTGTCATGAAGTCAACTCCTTCTTTTGCCTGTTTTTCTATTACTTTGAAGATGTCGTCTTCGTCCATGTCGACTACTGAACCATGTTTTTGAGTGGCTTTGACACCGGCTTCATAGATTGGCACCGTCCCAACTGGCACATTCACTTTTTTTAGTATGGCTTTTCTGATTTTGGCTAATTTTGGTCCTGTGCTCAGATCCATTATAGTGTCGGCTCCGTGTTGAACTGCAATGAGTGATTTTTCAATTTCGAGTTCGGGGTCCTCCATTTTAGAAGATGAACCTACATTAGCGTTTATTTTCGTGTATAGTCCTTCACCTATCCCACAGGGGTTTGGGTTGTGGATTGGATTTGATGGTATGACAATTCTCCCATCTGAGACTCTCTTCAAGATCTTTTGGATGTTATGGTCTTCTTTTTTGGCCACTTTTTCTATTTGGGGTGTTATATTGCCTTTTCTTGCTTCTTCCATTTGAGTCACTTTGGATCCCCCTCACCTTTAATATATGATCTATGACACAAATAAGTTTATGATAAGGAAATTGCGTGCTAAGGATATTATGATAAGGGATGTTATTGTTGTGGAGCCTGATGAGTCTGTGGCCGCTGCAAAGTTGAAGATGGTTAGGGCTAATATTGGTGGGGTGCCTGTGGTAGAAGGGGATAAGCTTGTTGGATTCATAACACACAGGGATATATTATTGGCTGGTAGCGAGGCTCTCAAACTTAAAGTGAAGGATATTATGAGTAAGGATCTTGTTGTTGTTGACAAGAACACGTCTATTAGCAGGATAAGTAAGATAATGGTGGAAACTGGTTATCAGAGGATTCCAGTGGTAGAGGATGGGAAGTTGTTGGGTCTTATAACCCAGAGTTGTGTGATAAAGGCCATAGCTGATTATATGGAAGATCTCTAGGATCCTTTAGATGAGTGGGTATGGTAATTTGGGGTTTTTCTTTTCTTTAAGGCCTCCTATCTTTTTTATGCGTTTTTTTATGAATTTTTCACCTGCTTTTGTGGCGGCGTATATTGGTATTGAGTATCCTGCTTTGAAGAGAGCTTTTTTGTCGCCGATTTCTCTGATGTGTTTTGATGCGCATGATGTTATGATATCGGCAGTTTTAAAGAGCATTTCGGCTTCTTTTCTTGTTATTCCTGTAAGGTGGACCGCGAAGACATAAACTTTGCTGTTTATTTTTTTGATTTTCTTCGCATCATCTAGACTAGCTACTGTAACTGCTATGGAATTGTATCCTTCATTTAGTGCCTTGTTAACACCCATTGGCTGGTCTATTTTTGCGGTATCTGGTTCTAACACGTTTTCTCTTCCAAGTTTTTCTATGATCTCTTTTATTGGGGTTGTTTTAATCACTCCAGAGATTCTGCCACCTATTCCCTGGGCAAGTTCTGGTTGGGTTATTAGGACTGTTCCGGCACCTTCACATACCATTACTGCGCAGTCGATTATATCATCTTCTAGCAGGGTTGAAATTATCTCTGAAACCCCAAATGATAAGAAATCCCTCATTCGAAGCTCTCTTTTTGGAGTGCACATACCGAAATCTTTTATTCTGAATTCTATGTTCTCTTGTATAGTGTCCTTGTTTAGTTCTTTGATTCCCCTATACTTATGGAATAGTGGGCAATATTTGATCATGGGCTTGCCCATGGAGATTATTCTACCATTCTTTATGACGATTTTCGTTTTTCCAAGGGCTTCTATGATATGCTCATCCAATGGTTACACATCCTTGTTCTTATATGGGAAACCTTCAGCTGGTGTTGGTTTCAGTATTTCAATGGCGTTAGATCTCATGAGAGCGTTTACTGAAGCGCTCAGTGAACAGAGCGTCCCTATACCATAACCTACTCTCTTTTCGTTGTCCATGATATCTACTGTTATGTAATCTTCCATTCTGACAACCTCTTTCACATTAACGTTTTTCATCCGGTGCAGCACCTTATTTCCAAGGGCGCCCATAGCCTTCCCTATCCAGCAATGTTTAAGGGGGCACTGATCGCAGTAATGTTTAAAGACCCTGTTCCATTTCCTGCTTCCTAATCCCGCTGCTATTTCAGCCCTTACCGTGGAATAGGCTATGCAACAGCCCCAATTCCTGCCTATGATTTCACCGTCCTCTATTAAGTCAGTGTATATTCTCCGGTTTTTCCAGCGGATCACATTCAGGATGTCTCTCTCATACTTTATCTGACCAGTATTCTTGGATCCTTTCAATTTTTCAGCTATTTCATGCCTTATACTTGGGACTCTGCCTGCTGATATGTTGATCGCGCAAACCGGACAAAATCCTGTGACTGAATTTGATATCTCATCACCATTCTCATCATAGAATATCGCCCTAACACCTATACCATCCCTTTTAACCTCCACATACCCCCCATTTTCCCAAATAAGGGATATTATAAGCCCCGCGGATGTCACAACCCTACCATAACCTGACATTCTAGCCACTCTTCTAAGATCGGCTTTATCTGTTAAAATATTCTCGAGTTCAAATGCTATATCCTCTGGTAAAATCCCGGCGTCTATCTCTGCTCTAAGTATAGCCGGCGCCCAAGTTATATCCCTACCCACCCCCACAGTTTCCCCTGAAGCATCAACTAGCCAAGCATCCACACCCTCAAAACATTCCCTCGACTCCGCCCTCATACCCTGATCTGAAATCTCTTCTAGGATCCTATGACATATACCACACGCACCCTCAGTCAAATCAAGGATAGAGGAAGAAACTTTATCAACCATCATAATCCCCCCAAAGTTTAACTTTTAATTAATTTATTATCATAAACAATTATAAAAGACAAGAGGTGGAATCTTATTAACCAACCATCAAAAAAATAATATTATGAAAAACCCTCGGGGTTTTAACATGAAATTCAAGATTTGTCATAGAATACCAGACCGAACATTCTCGATAAAAGGCCACTACTTTCCAGTCTGTTCAAGATGCACTGGTATATACATCGGAGCATTCTCCTATTTCATCATAGCATACCTCACACCCATAAAATACACAACAACATTAATCATCGCAGCAACACTAATAACAACACCCACAATAATCGACGGATCCACACAACTATTAGGTTTAAGGGAAAGCAACAACATGCTAAGATTCCTAACAGGCCTACCCGCAGGTATCGGTATCGGGATCATGACAAAGGCCCTAAAATTCTTAATATTAACGATAATGTGGGGAACATTTTGAAATGTCCAAAATGTGGAACATATAATAGGCCAGGGGCAAAATTCTGCAGAAACTGCGGTGCAAAACTTGCTAAAACCTCAAGCACAACATGGGGTGTGCTGGCAAGCTGCTGCTTCGGGATAATATTCCTCATAATAATAGGAGCTATTATAAGCCCTGAAGTCCGCCAAGAACCATCCAATAAAATAGAGACTGTATATGGTTATAAGATAGTCTATCAGACAACAAATTATACATGTGGACCCGCAGCCCTCGCAACAGCACTTACAAACAAAAAAGGAGCTAACCTAACCGAGAAGATGATAGTAGACTATCTTGGCAACAATCCCAAAGGCTACAGCCCCCAAGAGATCGTCAAAGCCGCCAAACATTTCGGATACAATGCCATTATAGACACAGGCCCGCCAGAAGAATATGATATTATAGTAATAGATGATGGGATACTAGACCTAGGATATCCATCCTATGATGCCAACCACACCCAAACCTATTATATAGTACCCGGAACTAATGGACACTTCACAGTATATGCTGGAATGACCCCAGACGGCTTCATAGTATTCCTGGACCCATCAAACGGACTAGAATATATCAGCCCAGAAACATTCAATAGAATCTACCAAAATATAAGAATCCATATCCCCCAAAAAGATGGGATTGCATCATGATATCCAAGTAAACTTGAATAAGACTTTAAAGGATCTGTGAAGAGGAGCCATTAATAGTAGTCCCAGATTGTAACCTGCCAATTTTCAAGATCCACAGAATATACCATAATACAGTATTTGCCAGGGCCGCTTGTAACTTCTATTATCTCCCTTTTTTTGTTTGGGTATTCTGTAGCCCCCCATTCTATGGTTTTTGTTGCCACGATACTGTTATCTTTTATAACATCTACTTGCATACTGTTGGGTTGGTAGGTTATCATTGGCACGGCAGACATTACAACCTTGAACTTGTCACCTTGTATGTTGAAGCACCTGTAATCATCATCTGAGCCTTGGAATGTCCCTAATTCATGCCATTCAGCCACTTCATCTGTTGATGGGATTAATCCTCCATTGGATGGTTTCTCTATCTTGGGGAATATAGGGTTCCTTAGGGGAAATTCAGTGTATATTATCCCACTTATAAAACCTAAAATTGCAACTAGGATGAAACATACTACAAGGAGTATTTTGGTAGCTTGCTCCAAGATAAAAAACCCCTTTAACATCTATTATCAAGATTTCCAATCGAATTTTTATAGTTTTAAGCACCTTGAGAAGCTTATCTTATCTTGGGTTCATAGGAGGATCCACCCCCATTAGGGGGGTGATGATTAATTTTTTTAGGTTTTCGCCCCACAACAGATTTTAGAAGTGTTCTATTGGGAGTCATCCCTCCATTAAATCTGGGGAATCTTATATTCTCTTTGATATAATATACTTTCATATTTTATATTCTTTTTGGTTACAATAGGAGTGTGTGGGGGTTTTTTCGACGATAGAATTAAATAGTATTCACTTCAATTATTATTTAGGTGATATCCATGGTGAAGTGGGGTCCTGTAATTATAGGTTTCATATTATCCATTATTTTCCCAATAATCCTAGAGTCCTTCATGCCTAGGGGCGCGCCTGTCCTGGGATTGTTCTTAGCAGGTTTTATAGTGGGTCTTATGGTGAAAGAGGGTGCTACTGGAGGTTTTTGGAATGCTACGGTTGCTGGTGCGTTTGGTGGTATAATATTAGCCATACTCTTAAGTATCTCAGGCGCTCTCATCGGAGGGATATTCGGGTTTTTCATCGGAGCTTTGACAGGTACTCTGGTGGTAATAATCCTACTCTTGGTTTCAATGATATTCATGGGTATTGGGGGGGCTATAGGAGGTTTCCTAGCAGGAGATTAGAACCTACAAAATTTTTACTCGGGGTATAAACCTCCAATATTGGACTTGATCATCCCCCATCACATGATAGGAGTTATTAGCATGCTTTTTGGTGTTATCTCCGACACTCATATACCTGACAGATCCCCTGTCATCCCTGATAAGGTTTTTAAAGTTTTCAAGGGCGTTGACATGATACTTCATGCAGGGGATTTAACTTCATTGGATGTTAGGGACGAACTCAACAGTTTAGCCCCGATAAAATGTGTTCAGGGTAACATGGACCGTTATTATGGTCTTGAACTTCCAAAACATGAGATTATGGAGATAGGTGACATAATGGTGGGTTTGAATCATGGTGAGGTTTATCCTCGTGGCGATACCCAGCAATTAAAGTATATTGGCTTGGAGATGGGTGTTGATGTTCTCATATCTGGCCATACGCATCAGTCATTTATCAGGGAACTTGATGAAATGTTACTTTTAAATCCGGGTAGTCCTACTGTTCCACGTTTGGCTTATCCCAGTGTCATGTTGCTTGAAATCAGGGATGGTCGGGTTGAAGCCGAGGTTGTGAAGATAGGTTCGCCAGTCTGCAAAGCTATTCCAGAGGGGTGATTGTGTTTGGGTAGGAGATGGTATCTTGAAAGAAAAAAGGAATATTATTATAGGAGTGCTAAGAAGCAAAAGTATAGGTCTAGGGCCTCATATAAACTTTTACAACTCGATAATAGGTTTAAATTGATTAGGAAGGGGGATAAGGTTGTTGATCTTGGGGCTGCTCCTGGTGGCTGGTCACAGGTTGCCCTTGAAAAAGTGGGTGATGATGGACTTGTCATTGCTGTGGATATTAAAACTATGAAGCCATTCCCTGAGGGTAATTTCCATTTTATAAAAGGCGATTTTAGGGATGAGAGAGTGCAGATGAGGGTAGGTGAGATTCTAGGTGTGGGGGCTGATGTTATAATATCTGATGCGTCCCCTTCACTTTCTGGTATAAAGGATATTGATCAGTTAAGGTCATTGGAACTTGTTGAGAGTGTTGTGGATTTTGCTGTTAAATTCCTCAAGGAGGATGGTAACCTCCTAGTTAAGGTTTTTCAAGGGCCTGGTTTCAGTGAATTTCTAGGGAGGCTGAAAGGATATTTTAGGAAGGTTAAAAGTACAAAGCCGGCTTCTTCGAGGAAGGGCAGCCCTGAAATGTATATTGTATGTAGAGGATTTAAGGGTTAGGAGATTAGGGCTTTTAGGTTAGCTAGACTATCCTTGGCTTCTTGTAATTTTGACCTTGCAATTTGCAGCCTATTTTTAACCTCTGATATTGGTTTGTTTGTGGAAAGGGCGCTTTCAACATCGTCAAGAGCTGATTTAGCCTCCACGAGTTTGATCTCTGCGTTAACATATTTTTCTTTTAAATCTTTATCGCCGGTTTTATAGATTTCATTTTTAACTGAGTCATAATCGATTTTTAGATTTTGGTATTCATTTTGTAATTGGGCGAATTCATCATATGCCGATCCTTTATCAACGTTCGTGGATATGCTTGATGATATCTTCTCAACTCCAATGTATGCTATGACTATGATTGTTGCGATGACCATTAACACTCCAAGGGCTGAAATAGTCATGGAAGTGAACTTGAACAATCTTAGCCTTGATCTCCTCATTGAATCACCTCCAATGTAATGCTTGTATTCACTGAACTTAATCATTTGTAAAGATTTTTATAAAACGATAATAATATATTTTTATGATGAAGGTAATAGAGAAAACAAAAACACCCACTGTCAAATTTGAAGAATTCTTTTCCACGAAAAAATATAAAGATAGCATATTCAAGGTCCTGGAAAAGTACCCTAATGTAAGATCCATCACAGTAGACTACAGCGACCTTGAAATGTTCGACCCAGACCTCGCAGATCTTCTAATAGAAAAACCCGACACTATAATAAGAACGGCCCAGAGGGCCATCAAGAACATAAACCCCATGGGAATGGACGCAGATCTAAACATAAGATTTAAGAATATCACGAATATTGTTCCACTTAGAAATTTAAGGAGCAAATTTATAGGTAAACTAGTTGCAGTTGACGGTATTGTGAGAAAAGCGGATGAAATACGTCCAAGGATGCTAAAGGCTGTTTTTGAGTGTAGAAGCTGCGGACACCTCCAAGAGGTGCCCCAATCCAGCAACATCCTAACAGAACCATCATTCTGCCCCGAATGTAGAGGCCGATCATTCAGACTATTACAAGAAGACTCCCAATTCCTAGACACCCAAACCCTAAAATTACAAGAGCCCCTAGAGAATCTCTCAGGTGGTGAACAACCCAGACAGATAACAATAATATTAGAAGACGATCTTGTAGACACTTTAACGCCAGGTGACGTGGTGAGAGTCACAGGGATGCTCAAGACGATAAGGGATGATAGGACAAAACGCTTTAAAAACTTCATATATGGAAACCACACAGAATTCCTCGAACAAGAATTCGAAGAATTACAGATAACAGCCGAGGACGAGGAAAAAATCAAAAAAATGGCAACCAAACCAGACATCTATGAGAGGATAGTGAGATCCACAGCCCCATCAATCTATGGATACCGTGAAATCAAAGAGGCTATCACACTCCAACTATTCGGGGGAACAGGCAAAGAACTAGATGATAAAACAAGACTTAGAGGAGACATACACATACTATTAGTCGGGGATCCTGGAATAGGAAAATCCCAGATGCTCAAATACGTGTCAAAACTAGCCCCAAGGGGCATATATACAAGTGGTAAAGGAACCACTGGTGTTGGTTTGTGCGTAGCCCCTGAAAGCCTTATCTTCACAGAAGAGGGTGCATGTGAAATTGGAGAGTTCGTTGACAAAAACCTTAAAAACCCCATCGAATATAAACCAGGAGTTTACGTTTCAAAACTTAAAAAACCCGTCAAAATCCAAACTATTAACCCAACAAAGGTAACTTCAAAGGTCTCTGATAAAATCTGGAAACTTAAAGCTCCTAGAAAACTTGTTAAAATCGCAACAGAAACAGGGAAAGAACTGATTTTAACACCAGAAACAAAAGTTCTAAGCCTTGAAAATGGAAATTTAAAGTGGAAAGAGGCCAAAAAACTTGGAGAAACCCACTATGTGGCAACAACAAGAAGACTAGAACACAAAGGACAGAAAATCCTAACACTACAACTTATCAAAGACATGGATAATATTATAGTTCACGGGGTAGATTCCTTAGTAAAAAAACTTATCAAAAAGATTGAAAGGATTGGAGAAACAGCCCAAGACTTCGGAGTTAACCTTAATGCCACTATTAATTTAAGGAAGCTATTAGAACTTACTAGGAAGGCCAATTATAGTTTGGAAAAGTTAAGTGATGAAATTCAAGGCTTTTCACAATACCATGAACCTCCAATAAAGCTTCCAAAATACTTAGATGAGAAATTTTTGTACTTCACAGGCTTAATAGCCGGGAATGGGGAACTTATACTAGATGATTATTCTATAAGATTCTCCAATAAAGAACTTAAAGGGAAATTCAAATCCCTTGTCAGGGAACTTTTCGGGATCGAGCCAAAAGAGGAGCTGCGATTCAATTCAGAGATTATCATCCATATCTTAAGCAGACTCGGCATTCCAGAATCCCCCAAATCTAACAGACTCGATATTAATGAGATCATATTTTCTCTTCCAAATAAAGAACTCGCAGCATTTATCAGAGGATTATTTGATTCCAGTGAAAAAGTCACAATAAAAGATTCCTCCATTGATCTTTATCTAAAAGGTGAAAAATTAGCTAAAAAACTCCAACTTGCACTTCTAAGATTTGGAATAATAGCACACATAAGAAAGAGGGACGATCAGCAAATTATCAGAATCTCTGGAGAGAACACTGAAAGGTTCGCCACTTTAATTGGATCCGAACATCCCCAAAGGAAAAATAGACTCCAAGTATCATTAACTAAAAGAATAGACACAGATCTAATCCCCGAAATCGGAGAAACTATAAAAGAAATAAGAAAATTCTATGGAATAAGTGTTAAAGAAGCCTATAATTCAGATCCCGGAGATCTGATAGAAAAAAAAGGTGCGATTTCGAGAAAATCCCTCCAGAAAGTTATCAGAAACCTGAAATCGAAAGCTTCAATTGAAAATGTTAAAATAAAAGCATCTGATAAGATCAAATCAATTTTGAGCCAAGAACTCAATCATAACCATCCGAACATAAAAATACCCTTTAAGAACCTTGTCGAAGTTACAAATAAAATAAAAGACAAAAAACTGCTCGGAACCCTTGTCAATGTTTTAAATGAGTTAAAAGCTCAAGAAGAAAAGATCAGGGAAAAACTTCAACACTTGGAAAGTTTAGCCTATTCCGACCTCCTATTTGAAAATATAAAAAAGATTGAGATCATCAAATCCCCATATGACCATGTCTATGATCTAACAGTCAAAAAATCTCACAGCTTCATAGCAAATGGGATAATAATCCATAACACAGCTGCTGCAGTTCGAGACGAACTCGGCGGGTGGTCGCTTGAAGCCGGTGCATTAGTCCTAGGAGACCGTGGAATCGTCTGCGTTGATGAACTGGATAAAATGCGGGAAGAAGACCGTTCAGCCATACACGAGGCGCTTGAACAGCAAAGCTATCACAAAAATTTCGAAATTCTCCTCGCAGATGGGATGAAAGTGAAAATAGGCGATCTTATAGATAAACTCATGAAAAAGAGAAAAAATGAGATTATCCATGGAAAAGATACCGAGATATTACCAACAGATAAACTCAAGGTAATGGCCTATGACCTGAAAAATCTAAAGATAAAAACAGTCACAGCAGACAGGATAAGCCGACATAAAGCACCGGATAATTTCATAAAAATAGAATTTGAAAATGGTAGAAGCATTACCGTAACACCTGAACATCCCATTGTAATATGGGATAAGAACATTAAAACCGTCCGCGCAGATAAAATCAAAAAGGGCACATTAGTTCTAGGTGTGAATAATTATAAGATATCTGGAGATAGCAAAGTCGATGCGAACACCGCAAAGTTACTAGGATTTATACTTGCCAGAGAAAACAAAACAGAGATCATAGATAAAGATCTATCAAATTTTAGAATCAACTCCAAAATTTACCAGGATCTCCTCAATAAATTCCCAGAAATTCTAGAATCCCAGAAAAGGGTTCCAATTAAAATCATGAGAGCCCCTCCCAACATTCAAAAGACGTTTTTAAACGCCTACTTCAAATATAATGGTTTCATAGATGATAAACAGACAGGCTATTGCACAGATTCAATTAAAATGGCTGAAGACTTGCAAGATCTCCTTTTAATGTCTGGAATCTATTCACACATTTCTAAAGACAATGGAATCTACAAGGTTACAATTGCTGGAAACATGGAAAGATTTGCTAGGATAATCAATAATCCTAAAATCGGAAAACTTCTAAAATCAACAAGTAAGGAAATTTTACCAGATGAAATAATCCAAAGATTGAATAAAATCCTAAAAAAACTAGGAATAAAAGATGAAATTAAAAATATAAAAGATAGGCTCACATTAGCTAGATACATTCAAAAAATCGAGAAAACACTGGAAGAAATAACCATCAGCAGAGAAATCAACACTAAACATGCTAAAAGACTCCTCACAATTGAAGAATTATCAGGAGAATTTAATCCTCCACAACCCACAAATAACATGCTAGATAAATTCTTGAAGGTAAAAGAGGAGCTAGAATCAATCAAAAAGTACATCCATGGGAACATACGCTTTATTAAAGTTAAAAGGGTTGAAATAATTGAAAACACAGACTCAGAGTGGGTTTATGATATCACTGTCGAACCACATCATCTATTCGTTTCACATGGCCTGGTACTACACAACACAATAAGCATAGCAAAGGCAGGTATCATGGCAACCTTGAACTCCCGTTGCTCAGTACTAGCCGCCGCAAACCCAAAATTCGGCCGATTCGACACCTACAAGTCCATAGCAGAGCAGATAGACCTCCCATCAACCATACTTTCACGATTCGATCTAATATTCGTGATAGAGGACAGGCCACACGAAGAAAGGGACAGAGAACTTGCAAGGCACATCCTAAAAACTCACAAAGAGGATGAACTATCCATAGAAATCGAACCAGAACTACTAAGAAAATATATAGCATATGCAAGAAAGAATGTTAACCCCAAACTAACAGACGAAGCAATGAACGTACTAGAAGAATTCTATGTTTCAATGAGAAGCAGCGCAACAGACGAAGATTCACCAGTCCCAATAACAGTAAGACAACTAGAGGCCATAATAAGATTAGCAGAAGCAAGCGCCAGAGTAAAACTCAAAAACAAGGTCGAAGCAGAAGACGCTAAAAGGGCCATAAGATTGGCGAAATCCTGCCTCAAACAAGTAGGCTATGACCCAGAAACAGGCAAAATCGACATAGACAAAGTAGAAGGCCGAACACCAAAATCAGAAAGAGACAAATTCAACATACTAATAGAACTAATAAAAGAACTCGAAGAAGAATACGGGGGCAAAGCACCAACCAACATCCTTAAATCAGAAATGCTAGATAGATACAATATAAGTGAAGAAAAAGTGGAAGAACTCTTAAGATTTCTACAAGAAAAAGGAGTAATATTCGAACCCAACAGAGGCTACGTAAAAATAGTCTAAAAAAAATTGGAGGCATGATAAATTTGCATGATTACGAGAAATTACTAGATAGAGCCATAAAACAATTACCACCAGAAGTCCTCGAAACCAAACGTTTCAGCATCCCCAAGGCATACTCTGTCATCCAGGGTAACAGGACAATTATCCAGAACTTCAAGGAGATAGCTGATAAACTAAACAGGGACCCTCAACACCTTCTAAGATACCTTCTAAGGGAACTTGGTACAGCAGGAAACGTGGAAGGTAAAAGGGCCATCCTACAAGGAAAATTCACCCATTTCCATATAAATGAGAGGATAGAAGATTACGTGAAAAAATTCGTATTATGTCCAGAATGTAACCGTCCAGACACACGCATAATAAAAGAAGGCCGCATATCCCTCCTAAAATGCGAGGCTTGCGGAGCCAAAGCCCCCTTAAAGCCAATCTAGGCTAGGAGTTTTTATATGGGGAGAAATTTTTGCATAAAATGTGGAAAACCCAACACACAACTGTTCAAAGGATTATGCAGGGAATGTTTCCTCAAAGAATACAAGCTTTTAAAGGTCCCTGAAAATATAGAAGTTGAAGTCTGCGCACATTGCAATGCACAACTAATCAACGGTAAATGGATTGGAAGAGGCATCCCAGAAGATGAAATAATCTATCGCGCCCTCGAGAACAATATTGAAAAAAAAGTAGAGGATAGTATAATAGACCTTGAAATACTCCAAAAAAGGGGTACAATAAGCTCCTGTCTAATAAGGGCCAATGCCAAAGTCCTGGGAGAAGAAATAACACAAGATTTCTATACAGAGGTAAGATTAAAAAAGAGTGCATGCCCATATTGCAGCAAATACAAATCAGGCTACTATGAGTCAGTCATACAATTAAGAGCCGATGAAAGAAGCCTAGAAGCAGATGAAATAAAAAAGGCTGAACAGCTTATAAATAAAACCTTGGAGAGATTATGGGAAAATGACAAGCTAGCCTACCTAGCCAAGAAATCCCCGAAGAAAGAGGGTGTGGATTATTATATAGGATCCTACAAGGCGGCTAAGAAGATTTTAGCATCATTAAGGGAAGAGTTCGGGGGGCTTGTGAAAGAATCCCCAAGGCTCATGGGAAGAGACAAATCCACGGGCAAAAACATCTACCGGGTGTGGATTTCATTCAAACTACCCAAGTTCAAGGAAGGAGACTTCATATCATATAAAGGCCATCTTGGGATTATAAAAGCCATGGACTCCCATGGCATACTCTTCCATGACCTTGACAAACAGGGAATGTCAACTGTACTCTGGCGCGAATACCAGAAAATAGAAAGGAAAGCAACCCCAGAGGATATAAAAAAGACAACAGTCACAGCCATATCCCCTGGGAGGATACAAATACTAGACCCTACAAGCTATGAACCCATAGACCTCAAATTTAAACCAGGCATGGAAAAATTAAAGATTGGTGATGAAGTATCAGTAATCCAAGTAGGCAATAAAACCTATATACTATGGTGATAAGATTGATAAATATCGAAGAGAAGGTAAAGATCGCCAAAAGAGGCACCATAGAAGTTATAACAGAAGAAGAACTCAAGGAGAAACTCCAAGAGAAAGAACCAGTCGCATACATAGGCTATGAACCATCAGGCAAAATCCATGTGGGCCATGCCATCACAGTAATGAAACTCCTAGACCTTCAAAGGATAGGATTCAAGGTGAAGGTTCTACTAGCAGATTATCATGCTCATCTTAATGGGAAAGGATCCATGGAAAAAATAGAAGAGATGGCAGAATACAACAAAAGATGTTTCAAGGCCCTTGGCTTATCCTCTGAGGCCGAATTCATATTAGGCTCAAGTTTCCAGACCATGGAAGAGTACACACACAAACTCTATGAATTGTCACTTATAACGACACTGGCAAGGGCTAAAAGGAGCATGGCGCAGATAACAAGGGAGGCTGAAAATCCTAAAGTCGCGGAGGTCATATACCCTTTAATGCAGGTTATTGACATGATATTCCTTGGGGTGGATCTTGCATTAGGTGGTATGGAACAGAGGAAAATCCATATGTTGGCGAGGGAAAACCTTCCAAGGCTTGGTTACAATGCGCCTGTCTGTATGCACACCCCTTTACTTCATGGAACAGATGGTGGGGAGAAAATGTCCTCTAGTAAAGGTAATTTTATAGCGGTTGATGATCCTCCAGAGATTATCAGGGATAAGGTTAAGAGGAGTTATTGTCCAATGAAGGAAACTGATGGTAACCCTATAATAGAAATGGCTGAATATCTTATACTACCAAGGTATGGGAGGATTCATATAAAGAGACCTGCGAAGTTTGGCGGAGACCTTGAATTGGATGGTGAAGAACTCATAGAAGTTTATTCTAGGGGTGAATTGCACCCCCTTGATCTTAAAAATGCTGTTAGTGAATATCTGATAGAGATTTTTGAGCCTGTGAGATCATACCTTGAGTAATGGTGTTGCGCATGTTATATGAGATGAGATTGCCACATGGGATAACAGGTAGTATGGTTATAAAGATTATAGAAGGTTATGATGTTGAACTGGTCCAGACAGATCAAGGACCAGTATTACAAGGGGAATTGGAAGAACTTGAAAAGGTAAGGGATGAGATTGTCAAGTATCTTAGGGAGCGTGTTAAAGAGCTAGAGAATAGGGAATAGGATTTTATCGGCAAATGCCGAGTTTTGCTGCTATAATCTTCCTTATATCTTCTTGTATGATGTTAATGCCCCTGTTAGCATCTATGATGAAGAAATCGTTTTCTTCTGCTATTTTAAGATATTTTTTCCTTACTTTTTTGAGGAATGATTCCTCTTCGAATCTTTCAAGACCTTTGAACCTTCTCCGGGCCTTTTTTGGGTTGACGTCTAGTAGTATGACGATTTCTGGTTTTATGGCGAATTTGTTTACTTCCATGATCCAATCTTCTGGTTCCTGGTATGCTAGGCTCGAATAGAAGCATCTGTCACTTATTATAATGGTTTTTCCAGTCTTTGCCTTTTGAATTTTCTCTTTTAGGAGTAGTCTGTCAGCTGCGAATAATAGGCCTAGTATTTTTTGCTGATTGTCACTGGTTGCTGTGGTTTCGCGTAATATTCTCCTTATGAGTTTTCCAATGGGTGAGTTGGTGGGTTCTCTGATCAAGTTTGTTTTATATCCATTTTCTTCAAGCCAGTTTTTCAAGAGTTTGGATTGTGTTGATTTGCCGGCTCCGTCTATTCCTTCGATACAAATATACATTAAATCCATATATAATAGTTTTATAATATATATGGGTAAAATCCCAGAGGGTTGGATTATGCCAAGTGCAAGGGTAATGATAGTAGAAGATGAGAACATAGTTGCCATGGATATCAAGCAACGTTTAGAGATGTTGGGATACGAGGTTGTTGCTACCGTAACTACTGGTGAGGAGGCTGTTAAATTAACAGAGAAAACAAGACCCGATATAATACTCATGGATATAGTCCTCAAAGGCGAGATGGATGGGATAGAGGCTGCAGAGGAGATAAAACGACGATTTAAGATTCCGATCATTTATATAACAGCTTATTCTGATGAGGAGACCCTTGAGAGGGCTAAGATAACAGAGCCATTCGGTTACATTATAAAACCCTTCGAAGACAGGGAATTGCATAGTGTAATCGAGATATCACTCTACAAGAATAAAATGGAAAGAAAACTGAGGGAGAGTGAGGAACGTTACCGTGCCATTATAAGATCCTTGAATGATGTTCTATTCACTTTAGATTCTAATGGAAGATTCACCATGGTATCAGGTCAAATACAAGATTATGGCTTGGTTGAGGATGAGATTATAGGGAAAACTCCCAGGGAGGTTTTTGGGGCTAGTGGCCAAATCCACCATGAAAAGAACCAGGAGGTGCTAAAGGGTGAATCAATTGTATACCAGTGGAAGTGGGAAAAGGATGGTGAAAACTTATATTTCATAGTTTCGCTTTCACCATTAAGGGGTTCTGAGGGCGAGATCATCGGGATAACTGGGATACTTAAGGATATCACATCACTTAAGGAATATGAGATGGCCCTTGAAAAAGAGAACGAGATAAGCAGGGCATTGGCGAATCTCGCTAAGAAACTCCTTAAACCAATATCAATCGAGAAAATATCGGATAATGTTATAGAATATGCTAGGAAACTTACAGATAGCCAATTTTGTATTATAGGAGTCTTTGATGAAGGAGAACTAGAAGATTGCGTGATCCCAGAGGAAACCTTGAAAGAGTGCAACATCAAGGAAAAACCTAGAATGGAGAGACTATGTGGTTGGATATTGGAAAATAGGGAGCCTATCATCTCCAATGATCCGCAGGGGGATCGGAGAGCATTTAGGATACCTGAGGGTCATGTGAAGATCGAAAACTTTCTCGTGTTCCCAGCCCTACTACAAGGAGAACTTGTAGGTATAATAGCCCTTGCAAACAAGGATGGAGTCTATGATGAAAAGGATCTTGAAGTAGTTGAAAGACTAGCAGACCTATACTCAATCGCTATAAAAAGAAAATTAGACGAAGAAAAGAACAGGATCATCATCCAAAAATTCCTGAAGATAGTATCAGAAGTTCTAGAAGAGCTTAAATAATCTGATTTTATATGCCTTTTTATCCCCTAGTGAAGATACTGATGTCAACTAGTAATATGAACAGAGAAGATCTTAAAAAAATAAA